>NZ_JBVGOY010000009.1:0-86099 GCF_058188655.1 Macrococcus sp. CoH-51_TC_04 | reverse complement strand
CACAGAAGTTAAGCTCTCTAGCGCCGATGGTAGTTGGTCTTACGATCCGCGAGAGTAGGACGTTGCCGGGCAATATACCCAGGAGGATTAGCTCAGCTGGGAGAGCATCTGCCTTACAAGCAGAGGGTCGGCGGTTCGAGCCCGTCATCCTCCACCATTTAATATTATGCCGGAATAGCTCAACTGGTAGAGCAACTGACTTGTAATCAGTAGGTTGAGGGTTCAAGTCCTTTTTCCGGCACCATTTCTAGAGCCATTAGCTCAGTTGGTAGAGCATTTGACTTTTAATCAAAGGGTCAGAGGTTCGAATCCTCTATGGCTCACCATTTTAATAATTTTATATGCGGGTGTGGCGGAATTGGCAGACGCACTAGACTTAGGATCTAGCGCCTTTGGCGTGGGGGTTCGACTCCCTTCACCCGCACCATTTTTGCGAAAGTAGTTCAGTGGTAGAATACAACCTTGCCAAGGTTGGGGTCGCGGGTTCGAATCCCGTCTTTCGCTCCATTATTAAATTTTGAATGCCGGGGTGGCGGAACTGGCAGACGCACAGGACTTAAAATCCTGCGGTAAGTGATTACCGTACCGGTTCGATTCCGGTCCTCGGCACCATTTAATTTTTAATATGCGCCCGTAGCTCAATTGGATAGAGCGTTTGACTACGGATCAAAAGGTTAGGGGTTCGACTCCTCTCGGGCGCGCCATTTTTATTAGCTACGGGAAGTAGCTCAGCTTGGTAGAGCACTTGGTTTGGGACCAAGGGGTCGCAGGTTCGAATCCTGTCTTCCCGACTCGCTTTACATATATGGGGGCTTAGCTCAGCTGGGAGAGCGCCTGCTTTGCACGCAGGAGGTCAGCGGTTCGATCCCGCTAGTCTCCACCATAAACTTAATTATTATTTCGGCGGCGTAGCTCAGCTGGCTAGAGCGTACGGTTCATACCCGTGAGGTCGGGGGTTCGATCCCCTCTGCCGCCACTATTTATTTTAATAAGTGTTTACCTTTGGATTTAGGACCTTTAGCTCAGTTGGTTAGAGCAAACGGCTCATAACCGTTTGGTCGCAGGTTCGAGTCCTGCAAGGTCCACTTTATATATGGAGGAATACCCAAGTCCGGCTGAAGGGATCGGTCTTGAAAACCGACAGGGGCTTAACGGCTCGCGGGGGTTCGAATCCCTCTTCCTCCGCCATTATTTTTTACTTCAGCACTCAATAAAATATGGTTTTCAATTTATTTATTATTATCGCGGGATGGAGCAGTCTGGTAGCTCGTCGGGCTCATAACCCGAAGGTCGGTGGTTCAAATCCGCCTCCCGCAATTATTAGTGGTCCCGTGGTGTAGCGGTTAACATGCCTGCCTGTCACGCAGGAGATCGCGGGTTCGATTCCCGTCGGGACCGCCATGTATGGCTCAGTAGCTCAGTCGGTAGAGCAAAGGATTGAAAATCCTTGTGTCGGCGGTTCGATTCCGTCCTGAGCCATCTTTTTATTTTGTATTATGCCGGAATAGCTCAACTGGTAGAGCAACTGACTTGTAATCAGTAGGTTGAGGGTTCAAGTCCTTTTTCCGGCACCATTCCATCTGGAGGGGTAGCGAAGTGGCTAAACGCGGCGGACTGTAAATCCGCTCCTTCGGGTTCGGCAGTTCGAATCTGCCCCCCTCCACCATTTGATTCATACATATGCTATAATATTAATATAGGGGCATAGTTCAACGGTAGAATAGAGGTCTCCAAAACCTTTGGTGTGGGTTCGATTCCTACTGCCCCTGCCATGGCGATTGTGGCGAAGTGGTTAACGCATCGGATTGTGGTTCCGACACTCGTGGGTTCGATTCCCATCAGTCGCCCTTTATTATTAATGGGCTATAGCCAAGCGGTAAGGCAACGGACTTTGACTCCGTCACTCGTTGGTTCGAATCCAGCTAGCCCAGTTAAAGGCGCCATAGCCAAGTGGTAAGGCCGAGGTCTGCAAAACCTCTATCACCGGTTCAAATCCGGTTGGCGCCTCCATCTTTACTAATTTTATATTGCGGGAGTATTTCAACTTTTAGAATACAGATCTTCCTGATCTGAGGTGTAGGTGTAAGTCCTACCTTCCGCTCCATTTATAGTTACCATAGGGTAGCTTATTTTTTTCTTACACACTGTCATTGACTATCCTGGTAATTAGCACTATACTTAGTTTGCTACAATTAATTTAATATTTAGCCACCGTGGCGGAATTGGCAGACGCGCCGGACTCAAAATCCGGTTCCTCACGGAGTGTCGGTTCGACCCCGACCGGTGGTATACTAAAGCCTCTAAACATTGCGTTTAGAGGCTTTTATTTATGATACGTTCATATGTCTGTTCGGTTATTTGAGTGAAGTGATTCGATGGGATTGATTCAATCATATCCATCGCCTTAATAATGTAATCACATGCGCTTTTATCATTACCTAATCGCTCTTCATTTAAAGCAAGATATGTGTATTTCTGTGCATGTATACTTACGTCCGCAAGCGCCATAAATTTTGTATCAGCGTCATCGCTTTTCAAAATGGAAATTGCGCTGTCGTATTGTTGTAAGTTATAAAGTGCAATTGCTTTATATAAGCTCCAGAAGTCCTCGAAGTTATCGCTTACTTGCTGCTGATACTGATCGTGCTTTAACAGTGTATCTCTTTGATCCAGTAGGTATAACAGCTTATCATATTCCTCGTTAAAGAAATAATAGATGATATCTGTTGTAAATATATCGAAGTTTGTCTGAAAATCATCTGGATTTAACAGCTTTATATTATCAAATTTTTTATATGTGTCTCTATAGTGTGTTTCATCCTGATTCAATATATACATGACGCACAATGATTTATATATTGGTGTCAGATGTTTGTAAGTCTTGTTCTCTATACATTTTTCTTCAGCAAGCTTAAAGTATTTAATACAGTCATCAATATCGTAGTTCTGATAGCAGAACGTTCTGATTGATACGAGTAAGTTAGGGATGATATTTGGATTTGTAACAGATAGGTCATCTTTATAATTTTCATAAGTTGTAATCGCATGCTGCAATGCTTTATCGTAATCCCTTACAAGATAATATATGCTTGCGTAATCTTTTTCAACCTCTATTAATTCATTTATATCATCATTATCAGCATAGATTGATTTCGCTTTATTCATATATTTCACAGCATTATCAATATCATTAATGCGTGCTTTCGTATATGCATAATGCTTAAATATGAAGGCACCCTTTCTGTTATGCTGTATGTCATTAATAACAGGGGATAGGATTCCATCAATTTCTTTCTGATAAGAAATATTCGGTACTTTTAATATCTGTTGAATTTCGTTATAATTTAGGAGCTTTAATAAGAAAGTAAATATGCAGCATTAATAAGCTAGAGGTCATTACTTCACTAAATATTTGTTGCTTCTTTAATTCCAAAAAAATCTCAATGCAACGTAATGTGCATTGAGATTTTTTTAGATTTCTTTTTGGTTTTCAATAATTTTATTTACGATACCGTATTCTTTTGCTTCTTCTGTATTTAACCAGTAGTCACGGCCTGTATGCTGCTCGACTTCTTCTACAGATTTACCAGTTTCACGTGCGATTAATTCATTTAACTTTTGGCGTGTACGGATAATTTCTTTCGCTGTAATCTCCATATTTGACGCTTGTCCTTGAGTGCCCCCACTTGGCTGATGGATCATAAAGCGTGTATTTGGTAATGCGTAACGATTTTCTTTCTTACCTGATAAGTAAATTAATACGCCCGCACTAACTACCCAACCTGCACCAATAATCTTCACTTCTGATTCGACGAAATTAATCATATCGTGAATTAGATAACCAGAGTCTACATGTCCACCAGGAGATGAGATGATTAATTTAATTGGTTCATGATTGATTGAATCTAAAAGTAATAATTGATTGACAACTTCTTTCGCTGATTTGTCATCAATACTTCCAGAGATTAGGATTGTTCTTGATTCTATCATTTTTTCTAACATTAGATCTTTGTTTTCGTTTGTCATAATAAGCCTCCTATATGCTTGTTATTTTTATTTTATTGGTTTGGTCAATTTAAGTCAAACATAATACTCACGGATTTATAAGATTATAATTGTGTTATATTTTTCAAAAATTTATTGCTTTTAAGTAATGAAGTATGTTAAAAATATAATCAATACGAAAAAGGGTAGGTGTAACAATGAGGTTAACTCCAAAACAGTTTTTTATGAATATTCTTAATGGTATGGCGGCGGGTATTGTCGTTGCACTTGTACCGAATGCGATGCTTGGTGAATTGTTTAAGTATCTCGCTCAATATAATGATATTTTTATAAATTTAGGACACTTGCTGATGGTGTTCCAGTTTACGCTAAGTTTACTTGCTGGTATTACAATTGGTGCTCAGTTTAAGTTTAGTGCACTGCAGACAGCGATACTCTCAGGAGCATCGATGCTCGGTTCTGGTGCTGTTCAGTTTAATGGCAAAGGTTTTCAGTTCGTCGGTATTGGTGACTTGATTAATATGATGCTGACGATTGCCATCAGTGCAGCGATATTAATCTATGCCGGCAACAAGATGGGTAGTTTAAATATTGTATTTTTACCGTTACTTGCTGGAATTCTGCCTGGCTTCATTGGTACGCTGACTTTACCTTACGTAAAGCACGTTACGGGAGCGATTGGTCAGATGATTGAACGCTTCACAGAACTGAATCCATTGATGATGTGTATATTGATCGGTATTACATTCAGTTTACTGATGGCAACACCTATTTCTCTTGTGGCTATTGCTACTGTGATTAGTCTTTCAGGACTAGGAAGCGGGGCAGCGAATCTCGGAATTGTAGCATGTTGCTACACGTTTATCTTCGGTTCATTAAAGGTGAATGATCGCGGAACGGTACTGACTTTAATTATTGGTGCTGCGAAGATGATGATGCCTGTATACTTCAAGAACCCTTTAATTGCTTTACCGCTCTTTATTAACGGGATTGTGGCTGGACTATGTGCATATTTCTTTAATGTTCAAGGTACGCCGATGAGTGCAGGTTTCGGATATACAGGGCTCGTTGGTCCAATTAATGCGCTGAAGTTCATGGAAGGAAGTTTCGCTGCAAATATACTCATCTTGCTTCTCGCATACGTGATCATTCCATTGCCGATCGCATTTGTTACACATATCGTTCTAAAGAAAGTTATGCCGAAATATCAGGATAGCTTGTATAAGTTTACGCCACAGCAGTAGATTGTTTTAGATATTGATATCATGACAAAGAAATAACCCATGTGCAATGAAGATATGCAATCTTCGTAGCGCATGGGTTTATTTTTATATAAATTTATTTCGGTTGTTTTGGATAATTATTCAGGAATCGTTCAAGTCTTACACAGGCTTCTTTAATTTCTTCCATTGTTGATGCGAAAGACAGACGGATATGACCTTCTCCGTATTTAGAGAAAGCACTGCCAGGAACAACTGCAAGACGTTCGGATTCTAGTAAGTCTGTAGCAAACTGATATGAGTCTGAATGATAGGCAGAGATATCCGGGAAGATATAGAAAGCACCTTGAGGTTTTTCTACGGGTAATCCCATCTGGGTTAATTTGTCATAAAGATAGTCTCTACGCTCTTTATATGCTTTATTCATTGATATGATCTCTTTATTATCATGTGTGAACGCGCTAAGCGCCCCGTACTGACTTGGTGTTGCTACACAGATAGAGTTGTATAGATGAACGCTTGTAACGTGTGTAATGAGTTCAGGCGTAGATACAACATAGCCGACACGTGCGCCAGTGATTGCATGTGATTTCGATAACCCATTGATAACAAATAATCGATCACGAACACTGTCAAATTCGATAAATGAATGATGTTCTACATCATATATATTCTCTGAATAAATTTCATCTGTCACGATAAAGATATCTTCATCTTTCAGCACATCTACAAGACCTTTAATCTGGTCATACGTCAATGTCTTTCCGGTTGGATTTGTCGGATAGTTAAAAAGAATCGCTTTCGTATCTTTAGTGATTGCTCTTTTGACCGCTTCTGGTGTCGGAATTAAATGTGTATCGCGCGTGTCAATGTTCACGACTTTAGCACCGAGCAACTTCAGAATTGGTTCATATCCAAGATAACTTGGAGAAGGAATAATCACCTCATCTCCTGGATTAATGATGCTTCTAAAAATATCATCTATTGCTTCTGATCCTCCGTTTGTTACGACAATCTGATGCTCAGCATCATAGTCAACGTTGAAGTCAAGTTTTAACTTATCACTGATAGCCTGACGCAGTTCAATAAGACCACGGTTATGTGTATAGCGCAGTTTATTGTCATTGATTGCTTCAATCATCGCATCTTTAATATATTGTGGTGCGTCGAAACCGGACTGACCGAGCGTTAAATCAACAGCATCATGTAGACCTGCTACTTTATTTGCGAATTCTCTTGTCCCTGGAATGGTTACTTCTAAGATATTGTTGTTTAATGTTGGCATATGTTTCACTCTTTCGTTAGTTTGTTCTATAAATTGTACAGTAATGATTATAAAGAATCAAAAAAATAAAAATTATTAGAACATTTGTAAAAATAAAAATCTTGTATAATTATTCTATATAATGTATAATTCGATTATAACAGAAAGGGGTACTCATATGAAAATAAGAAATGTCATGCAATTAACATTCGTGTTTATAGTATTACTATCCGTTTTTCCTTTTTCTACAGCGCGTAGTGCGACAGACCAATATGATGTGGTTAAGAAGAATGGAGTACTACGTGTGGGTCTGTCAGCAGATTACGCACCCTATGAATTCGAAAAGACAAAGAATGGTAAGCGAGTATATGCAGGGATTGATATAGAGCTCTCCAAAAAACTTGCCAAAGATTTAGGTGTGGAGCTCAAAATCGTCAATATGCAGTTTGATAGCTTGCTAGGGGCACTTAAAACAGGAAAGATTGATATGATTGCTTCGGGTATGAGTCCAACGCCTGAGCGTAAGAAAGAAGTAGATTTTACAGACTACTATATGCATGTACAGCAACGTATGATTATACAAAAGAAAGATAAAGATAAATTAAAGGCGATAGAAGATTTTACTGGTAAAGCGATCGGTGTACAGAAACAGACGACACAAGAAGAGCTAGCTAAGAAAGAAATACCAGAAGCAGAGGTGCAGTCATTAACACGTGTTCCAGAAATAATCATGTCGCTCAATACAGGAAAGATTGATGGTGTGATATTAGAGGGCCCAGTAGGAGAGGCGTATCTTTCTCAAAATAAAACCTTAGCATTCTCAGAGTTGCAGTTTGCAGATGCTGAAAAAGGAACAGCGATTGCTATTCCCAAAAATTCACCGAAACTGTTAAGTGAATTAAATAAACATATAAAGGAAGTAAATGATAAGAATTTAATTCAGGATTATAAAGATAAAGCAAATCAGGAGATGTTTGATGATGGCTCATTCTTTAGTAAATATGGAACATTCTTTATCCAGGGGATTGGTGGAACGATTGTTATTTCATTAATTGGTGTACTTCTTGGTTCATTATTTGGAGGTATCCTGGCATTTATGAAACTAAGCAAGAATATTATTGCCAGAACGATATCATGGATCTATATCGAGTTTATTCGTGGAACACCGTTACTCGTCCAAGTATTCTTGGTGTACTTCGGTACGACAGCAGTACTCGGCATCGATCTTTCAGCATTCATCTGCGGTGCGATTGCACTTGTGATCAACTGTGCAGCATATATAGCTGAGATTATTCGTGCAGGGATTAAAGCAGTGGACAAAGGACAGATGGAAGCGGCACGTTCACTTGGATTAAGCAATTCGCAGGCGATGAACAAAGTCATTATGCCACAAGCAATCAAGAAGATATTGCCAGCACTTGGTAATGAATTTATTACTGTGATTAAAGAGTCATCTATCGTTTCGGTGATCGGGGTATCTGAACTGATGTTCAATGCTCAAGTGGTTCAAGGTGCATCGTTTGATCCATTTACACCGTTATTGATAGCAGCAGTTGTGTACTTTATACTGACATTCGGATTGTCGCGTGTGATGAATGTCTTTGAAAGGAGGATGAGTGTAAGTGATTAGTGTGAATAAGCTATATAAAAGTTTTGGAGAAGTTGAAGTGTTAAAAGGCATTGACCTTGAAGTAAGTACCGGTGAGGTTGTTGCAATCATCGGACCTTCTGGAAGCGGAAAGTCAACATTATTACGTTGTTTGAACTTGCTTGAAACCCCAACGAGCGGAGAAATTATCTTCGAAGGCAATCAGCTTACAGCGAAAGGGACAAACATCAATAAACTAAGGCAGAAGATGGGGATGGTATTTCAGAGCTTTAACCTTTTTCCCCATAAGACGGTTATTGAGAATCTAATGCTTGCACCTTCCTTGCTTAATAAAGGAGATAAATCTGGGTTAAAGGCAACAGCTCTGGAATTGCTTGATAAAGTTGGATTACAGGATAGAGCAGAACATTATCCGTCGCAGCTTTCAGGTGGGCAGAAGCAGCGTGTTGCAATTGCACGTGCACTGGCGATGAACCCTGATGTGATGCTCTTTGATGAACCAACATCAGCACTGGATCCAGAAGTAGTAGGAGATGTACTGCAAGTTATGAAGAAGCTTGCACTTGAAGGGATGACGATGGTCGTTGTAACACATGAGATGGGTTTTGCCAGAGAAGTAGCAGATCGTGTCATCTTTATGGATAAAGGAGTGGTGCAAGAGGAAGGACCGCCTTCTGAACTTTTTACAAACCCTAAGCATGAAAGAACAAAGAGCTTTTTATCTAAAGTATTGTAAGCGTGTGGGATATCCACATGCTTTTTTGTGTTAAACTATAAATGTTTAGGAGGTGTACGATGAACGAACAGTTAAAACAGGAGATTATCGCATATAGTAAGACGGTCGGCATTGATGCGATTGGCTTTACGACGGCAGATCCTTTCCATGAACTGCGACCGAAACTAGAATCTTATTACAACTCAGGCTATGCATCAGGATTTGAGAAAGGTTCTATTGAAGAGCGCATTGACCCGAAGCTATCATTACCAGAGGCACAGTCCATCATCGCGATTGCAGTAGGTTATCCGAATAAGTTACCGAACGCACCTAAAAGCATGCGCGGGGCGCGTCGTGGGATATTCGCACGGGCGTCGTGGGGTATAGATTATCATACACTTCTAAATCGACGCTTATCATTGCTTGAATCATTTATATTAGAACGTGTGCCTGATGCGAAAGTAATGAATATGGTGGATACGGGTGTGCTAAGTGATCGTGCAGTCGCAGAGCGTGCGGGACTTGGATACGCAGCGAAGAATGGCTTTATATTAAATAAGACACTTGGGACTTGGACCTATTTAGGAGAGATGCTGATTTCTATTCCGTTTACACCTGACCATCCGGTTATCGATTCATGCCTCGACTGTACGATATGTATCGATCGATGCCCTACAGGTGCGCTGCTTGGTGATGGACAACTCGATTCCAATAAATGTATCAGTTTCTTAACGCAGACGAAAGGATTTATGCCGGATGAATACCGGGGGAAGATTGGTAACAGGTTATACGGTTGTGATACATGTCAGCAAGTATGTCCTAAAAATCGTGGCATCAATACGACGCATGATGATATTGAACTGGAACCACAAACTTTAAAGCCATTACTTGTGCCGCTTTTAAAGATGAATAACAAACAGTTTAAGAATGAATATGGTCATCTTGCTGGTGCATGGCGTGGTAAGAAGCCGATTCAGCGTAATGCTATCTTAGCACTTGCGCACTTCAAGGAAATAGATGCCATTGATGACCTGAAAGAGGTCGCGGAAAATGATGTGCGACCAGAAATTAAAGGGACCGCATACTGGGCACTTGGACAAATTAGTATGTCTACCCATGATTATTTAAGAGAAAGATATACGCAGGAAACAGATAATGATGTTAAAATAGAAATATTAAAAAGTTTAGGAAGTGTAGAATAGATGTCATCAATCAATATCGTATTATATCAACCAGAAATACCAGCAAATACAGGAAATATCGCGCGTAGTTGCGCAGCTACAGATACAGATCTGCATTTAATTCGACCGTTAGGGTTCTCGACCGACGACAAGATGTTGCGTCGCGCAGGTTTAGATTACTGGAAATTTGTCAATATTACGTACTATGACAGTATCGAAGAATTCTTTGAGAAGAATAAAGGACATTACTATTTACTGACGAAGTTCGGTAAGAAACCACATACAACATTTGATTACAGCAACACAGATGAGAAACATTACTTTATATTTGGTAAAGAAACGACAGGACTCCCTGACTGGGTAAAGGAAAAATATATGGATACAGCGCTTCGTATACCGATGAACGATAATGTACGTTCACTTAATCTGTCGAATACAGCAGCGATTTTAATATATGAGGCATTGCGTCAGCAGAACTATCCAGGATTAAAATAATTCGGAGGTGCACTATGGATACAATCGATTTACTACTCAATCATCGTTCAATACGCAAATTTAAGGATGAACCTTTATCCCAAGAACAAATTAAGACATTAGTAACTGCAGCACAGCATGCATCGACTTCAAGCTACGTTCAAAGCTACTCAATTATAGGAGTAACAGACCCTGAGCTAAAGGCACAGCTAAGGGCAGTTAGCACTCAGAGCTATGTCGAACATAACGGTCACCTGTTTGTGTTTGTCGTAGACTTTAATCGTCATCATCATCTTGGACAGCATTTTAATACGAGCGTCGATGATTACTTTGGAACAACGGAATCATTAATTGTAGGGACGGTAGATGCCGCACTTGCAGCTCAGAATATGGCAGTAGCAGCAGAAAGTATGGGTTTAGGGATATGTTATATCGGTTCATTAAGAAACGATATAGCACGTGTGAGTGAATTGCTGAATTTACCGGAGTATACGTATCCGTTATTTGGTATGGTAGCAGGGGTGCCGGATCAGGCAGGCAGCCAGAAAGAACGTCTGCCATTTGACGTCGTTTATCACGAAAACAAATATCAGCCATTTGATTTCAATGATTATAAAGATTATGATGCGCGTGTGAGTGCGTATTATAAAGAAAGAACGAACGGTGAGAGAGATGATGCCTGGAGTGCGCAAGTCATTGGTATGTTAAAGGGTAAACCGAGACTTGATGTCGATGAGGTATTAAAGTCAAAAGGGTTTTTAAAACAATAAAAAAAGCAGCCGAGGCTGCTTTTTACTTGTCTAGATCTTCTTCTTTTAAACCGTAACTAGATTCACGGCCAGCTGTTAAGATAGCAGTTAAGAACGCGATACATACCATACCGATTAATAAAGTATTCATTGGTACTCCCCCTAAATAACATTAATATACACATTATAACCTAAAGTTCGAATAAATTAAACATTATTTCTAACCGCCCTTTATAAATTATAAGGTTATGTATGCTAATTTTAGGGTAAGAGTAAAAGTAATCATGTATAATGAAAAAGAGATTAATTAGGAGGAAAACATCATGGCAATGAACTTTAAAGTATTTGAAGATAAATCAACAGCAGCAAATTATGTGGCAGACTTATTCCGTAAACAGATGAACAATAACCCAACCTCTATTATTGCAACAGCATTAGGCAATGAGGCTGATGCTGTACTTGCAGAACTTTCTGCGGATGTGGCAAAGACACCAGTAGATATGAGCCAGATTCACATCTTTGATTATGACAAGAAACAAGCAGAATATTTAAATATCGGTATTGTGGAAAGTCAGTATCATAAAGGTGGTAAAGGAAGTATTATGTCTTTGATCGATGAAGAAGCAAAGACTAAAGAGAATAAAGGAAAACTGACAACCTTATTTGCATCTGTAACAAGCAGTGGAGCAGTAGGCTATAAGGAGCTGGATCAAGACGATGACAAAGGTTTACGTGCCGCACGTGAAGTTGTTCTTATCTTAACAGGTCGTGATAAAGCGGATATAGTTCGTAATCTTTATAAAACTGAAGCAGGTGGACGTTTCGAAGCGGCTAATCTTAAGACGCATCGAATGGTGAACGTTATTATGGATAAAGAAGCAGCACAAGGTTTGCCAGAAGACGTGCGTGAATATTTCTATCAAATGTATAGCTAATTGAAGTAAAGGCCCGGATGAGGGTCTTTTTTTGTTGAGTGATGTTGAAGGAGTAGATGTGAATGTCCGAATAGTAGCCATTCGCAGGTGAAATTTAGTCCGGGTGTCCAAAAAAGTGACACTCGCGGGTGAAATTTGGTACGAGTGACCGAAAAAGTGACACTCGGGGTCCATAATTAGTCCGGGTGTCCAAAAAAGTGACACTCGCGCACCAAATTTAGTCCGAGTGACCAAAAAAGTGACACTCATTATTTTTCTCTTTTAATGCTTAACTGAAATGGCTGCTTAATCTCTTGTTTATCCCAATACCTCCTTAAATTTCGTTCGCTCATCAGTCCACCGAACCAGTCATAGAGTAGTGCTGTCGTTATTACTATATTCGGAAACAGTATTGGCAGATCTTCGAAGCTTGCCTCGATAATCTCACGACTTGAAAATGTCGTCTTACAATACGTACATTGAAACTTCCGAGAAGATTGTTTGATTAATTCGTGATAACAACTCGGACAGTATGCGCCTTTGTCAACTTCGTGATATCGTATTTCTAATGGTCTATCAAAGTCATTTGGTTTTCTCATTTGAATAAGCTCAGCCGCAACGACCTGATTATAAAACTTTGGTCTCTCTATAGAATTAAAGAATGCTTTATAATTATGCATCGTTAAATAGTGATCGTGATGTTTAGAATAAATCATCTGATTTTTATTCGTAAAAAACGGCATGACAATAATGTTGTCGACTTTAAATTCAAATACAGAGCACATAAGCTTCTTTATCTTCTCAATCTGATTATTCAAGGAATGAAACACTTCGCCATTAGCGAGATAATAAAGCGCACCATCATAGGTCAAATCAAAGTTAAAGTATTTCACTTCAAAAATATATAAAGTATTTTCGATAATTAAGATAGAATCAATCTGAAATTGGGTATAGTTAATAGTATAGTTTAAATCAGTTAAATAAATACATGAGTCATTACTGAAGTGTTCATGTATCAATTCATCAGCTATTACTTCACCGATATAGCCGAGTTCCTTCTTTTCAAGGTCACGTACATTGGTGTCACTGAAATGATATCTGTGGGTAAGGTGCATAAAGCTGTAGACTTGTTGTGAGGGGATTCTTACGATGTATTGCATGAGGATTCTCCTTATAGTTTGGTATCAGATTATATTATAGTTAACAAATATTAACTTTTAGTTAAAGGAGTGTTAAATTATGTCAACTCATCGCTATGAAGATCAGGAAAATGAAATGGTTACTAACTTTGAAGATGTCGTAGAGCTCGGTAAAGAGATGGAACAAATATCAGAACAGAACGCCGAAGATCATGAAGAAAAGCAAGATGACGAAGCGTAATTAAGAATCAGAATACATGATATGTATTCTGATTTTTTTGTTAATTATTAATGAATGAAAGCGTTATTTAATGTAAAATATAAGTATAAAAGAGATAAGGGGAGAATAACATGTCATTTAGAATTGAACACGATACATTTGGAGAAATTGAAGTACCTGCAGATAAGTTCTGGGGTGCCCAGACACAGCGTAGTAAACAGAACTTTCCAGTAGGTAAAGAACAGATGCCAATTGAAGTGGTATATGGCTTTGCACATTTAAAGAAAGCGGCAGCAATTGTAAACAAAGGATTAGGGAAATTATCAGATGCTAAGAGTGACGCTATCGTTAAAGCATGTGATGATGTATTGAGCGGGAAATTAGATGCACACTTCCCATTAGTTGTCTGGCAGACAGGTAGTGGTACACAAAGCAATATGAACGTTAACGAGGTTGTAGCATTTGTTGCGAACAATTATTTAAAGGAAGCTAGAAGCGATGAAACAGTTCACCCGAACGATGATGTTAATAAATCACAAAGCTCTAATGACACGTATCCGACAGCGATGCATGTTGCATTATTCCACGAAATTGAAGCTAAATTATTACCTTCTTTAAATACATTGCGTAACACTTTAAAAGAAAAAGAAGAAAAGTTCGCGTCAATTATTAAGATTGGTCGTACGCATTTACAAGATGCAACACCTTTAACATTAGGACAAGAAGTTTCAGGTTGGCGCTTTATGTTAGATAAATGTGAGGAGCTACTCAATACTTCTAAGAAAGAATTATTAAACCTTGCGATTGGTGGCACTGCAGTTGGTACAGGAATTAATGCTCACCCTGAATTTGGTGACCGTGTTGCAAAACAAATTGGTGAACAAACAGGATATGACTTTATTTCATCTCCAAATAAGTTCCACGCACTAACTGCACATGATGAAGTAACGTTTGTTCACGGCGCATTAAAGGCGTTAGCAGCTGATTTAATGAAGATTGCAAATGACGTACGCTGGCTGTCATCAGGACCTCGTGCTGGTTTAGCTGAAATTTCTATTCCTGAAAACGAGCCAGGTTCTTCAATTATGCCAGGTAAAGTAAACCCGACGCAGTCTGAGATGTTAACGATGGTTGCGGTGCAAGTTATGGGGAACGATGCAGCGGTTGGTATTGCGGCAAGTCAAGGGAACTTCGAACTTAATGTATTTAAACCTGTGATTATGTATAACACGTTACAATCGATCTACTTATTAACGGATGGTATGCAATCATTTAATGATAATTGTGCTGTAGGCATCGAGCCGATTGAAGAGAATATTACGAAATATTTAAACGAATCTTTAATGTTAGTAACAGCATTGAACCCGCATATCGGATATGAGAAAGCAGCATATATTGCGAAGACTGCACATAAAGAAGGCCTAACATTAAAAGCATCTGCACTTAAGAGTGGTTATCTAACAGAAGAACAGTTTAACGAATGGATTAAACCAGAGGAAATGATTCATCCGAAATAAGAAGTGAAGGGCAGGTAATCATGAAGAGAATTGGATTAGTAGATATAGGATCAAATACAATCAGACTTGTAATCTTTGATTATTCAGTTGAAGCAGGATTACAGGAATTACAGAATATCAAGACGCCTGCACGACTGTATCAATATCTTGATGCAGATAAGGTAATGTCAGATAAAGGAATCGCTGTACTTTGTGATACGTTACAAAGCTTTCAGAAAGTTGCTGATAAGTTTAAAGTAGATGCACTTTACCCAGTAGCGACAGCAGCTGTACGTCAATCGTCTAATATTGAGGCAATTAGCGCACGCGTGAAGGAAGAAACTGCAATAGATGTGCGCATTATTACTGAACAGGAAGAAGCATTCTATGGCTACTATGCAGTGATTAATACACTGGACTATGCAGATGGTGTAACTGTAGATATCGGTGGGGGAAGTACAGAAGTAACTTATTTTGAAGATAAGGAACTTAAGTTTTCACATAGTTTTCCATTCGGTGTCGTAACGTTACAGAAACTGTTCTTTGACGGCAAGGAACATAATGATAAAGAAGCGATTAAAGCAGCGGGTGAATATATTAAGAATGAAATAGAAAGCTTAAAGTGGCTCGAAAAACGTAAATGTCCAATTATTGCAATTGGTGGTTCTGCGCGAAATATCGCACGTATTCACCAATCATTAACTGAATATCCGATTGCGGGTGTACATGGTTATGGTATGAAAGAGAAAGATCTTGAACTCGTATTTAAGACGTTAATTCATACCCCTAAAGACGAACTTGAAGACCTGGATGGCTTGAGTCGCGATCGTCAAGATATTATCGTGCCATCTTGTGTGTTATTTAATACGCTGTTCGACGAAGTAGATGCGACGGAATTCATCTTTTCCCGTAAAGGATTACGTGAAGGTGTCATTATGAAAGTTCTTGAAAAAGAATACGTACTACCGTTTGATAAAGATAATGTATTTAAAGATTCATTACGTAACTTAGCGAGTGATTACAATATCAAGCACGATGAAGCAATGCAGCGTACCATGATTGCAGAGATGCTATATTACGAAATGGAAAAGCATGACTTGATCAAAGGAAATAAAAAGGACAAGACTTTCTTAAAGCATGCTGCGTACCTTTACTATTTAGGAAGCTATATCGATTCTGATGCAGCGAGCCAGCACACATATTATATTCTTTCAAACTCAAGTTTAAATGGTATCAGTCACAAAAATCGCGTGAAACTCGCTTTACTCTCCAGTTATAAGAATAAATCTTTACTGAAGTTCTATGAAGATGAAACGAAATGGTTTAACAGTGATGAGAAAGATGTCATCCAGATGCTTGGCAGCATTCTGAAGTTTTCACATGCATTAAATATCAGCAATACCAATATCGTCGAATCACTTTATTTTGAGAAGAATGACGATAAATATAATCTAATCATCGAATACAACGGAGATCCAATAGCTGAAGAATATCAGACAGAGAGACAGAAGAAACATATCGAAAAAATAATTAAATCTAAAATTAACCTCATATTTACAAAAGCTTTACATTAATTCGGTACAGTAGAATAGGCAGAATTATGAAAACATGAAAGTGGACGTGATGATGATGAAACAGAATTTAGATTTAGGGAATAAAGCATATTATAATAATCGCGAAGTGAGCTGGGTTGATTTTAACCGTAGAGTCATAGAAGAGGCATTTGATCAGAAGAACCCATTACTTGAACGTATTAAATTTTTAGCAATCGCCAGTTCAAACTTAGATGAATTTTTTATGGTTCGTGTGGGTGGCCTGAAAGATCAGGTAACGATGGGATTCAGTGAACCAGAGAATAAGACGCAGATGACACCGACAGAACAGCTGATTGCGATTGATAAGGCAAATAGAGATAATGTGAAGATGCAGTATGATCAATATCATGCGTTAATTCGTGATCTTGAAGGGTACAATGTGTACTTCAAATCGGTGGATGAATTATCACCAGAAAGTTATAGCATCATTGAAAAGAAGTTCAACTTCGAGATTCTTCCGACATTAACGCCGCTTGGAATTGATGCATACCGACCATTTCCAAAGTTATCTAATAAATCGTTAAACATATTTGTCGATGTAGTGACGGATAGTGGTGAGAAGAAATCAGCGATCGTCCAGATTCCAGCTTTACTTAACCGAATTATTGAATTGACAAATGGTGAAAAAACAGTATATGTTCTATTGGAAGATGTTATCACACATTTTATTCATAAGCTGTTTCACGGCTATCAAGTAACGCGTACATTTGCTTTCCGTATTACGCGTAACGCAGATCTAACAATTCATGAAGATGGAGCAGAGGATCTTCTGATTGAAATAGAGAAATTTCTTAAGAAGCGTAAAAGTGGTGCGGCTGTGCGTCTTGAGATTGATACGCGACAGGATATGTCAATCAATGCGTCATTTTTAAAGGATGAACTTGAAATTGAGGATCGTGATGTATATAAACTTGAAGGGCCACTAGATTTAACGATGTTATTCCAATTATCAGGAATGATAGAGAAACGCTACCCTCAACTTGCCTTTAAGCCATTTGAACCATGTCCGCCGAAGTATCTTGGAAATGGTGAGCTTTATGCTGAAGCTTTAAAGCGTGATATATTCTTTCATCATCCATATGAATCTTTCCAGCCGATTGTGGATTTTATTAAAGAAGCGTCTGAAGACCCGAATACATTGGCGATTAAACAGACGCTATACCGTGTATCAAGCGACTCACCGATTATTGATGCACTGAAAAATGCAGCTGAGGCGGGTAAACAAGTGACGGTGCTTGTTGAGCTGAAGGCACGTTTTGACGAAGAGAATAACGTACACTGGGCACGTATGCTTGAAGAAGCGGGATGTCACGTTATTTACGGTATGACACACCTTAAAACACACAGTAAAATTACGTTAGTCGTTAAGAAAGTAAATGATGAAATGGTATCATATGTTCATTTAGGAACAGGGAACTATAACGATAAAACAGCTAAAATCTATACAGATATGGGTATCATTACGACGAATAAAGAAATTGGAGAAGATGCGATGAACTTCTTCAATTACTTAAGTGGTTACTCTGAGAAACCGACTTATAAGCGATTACATGTTGCACCATTTGAGATTCGTGATGAATTTATTGAACATATCGATCAGGAGATCGAGTGTCAGAAACAGCACGGAAATGGACTGATCATTGCGAAGATGAACTCGTTAACGGATAAGACGGTAATTAAGAAGTTATATGAAGCGAGTAACGCCGGTGTTCAAGTAAAACTGATTATTCGAGGAATATGCTGCTTGAAACCAGGAATTCCTGGTGTAAGTGAGAACATTCGTGTCATCAGCATTGTAGGACGATTCCTTGAGCATTCAAGAATTTATTACTTCTATCATAATGGGGAAGAGAAGATGTACTTATCCTCAGCAGATATGATGACACGCAATATGATTAAACGTGTAGAAATCTTATTCCCAATTATTGATAGCAAGATTGTAGAGGAATTAAAAGATATATTAAATCTGCAGCTAGAAGATAATCAAAAAGCACGTGAGCAAGATTCAAATGGTATATATCATTATGTAAGGAATGATGCACGTGCGATTAATTCACAAGATGAATTGATATATCGAGCAGAGGAATTTAAACGTTCGTTTATCAGACCGAAAGAAGTCATGCATAAACCGATGATGAGTAAACGTGCAAAATTATTAGGGTTTGTGAAGAATAAACTAAAACGTAACTAAAGGTCGTGACAGAAGTGTTCTGGTTTTGTCGTAGTGGCAACTTTTGAAACGCCGTCAAAAGGTCGTGACACGAGCGTTTAGGCACGAAAAATAGGCAGGAAACTTATAAGTTTCCTGCCTATTTTTTCGTAACTTCTCTTTTTAATGAAATTCTGTAATAGTCTGTACGTCTCTTCTGTCTGTTTCACGCGGGGTCTTAATAGACTTTCCAACAGTGATTAGCATTGTTGGAACATAGCGCTCGTCGATATTGAACGATTCAATTAATTGTGTACGGTTAAATCCACCGATGGCACATGAGCCTAGATCGCGTAACGTTGCAAAGTTCATAATCTGCATTGCAGGGAATGTAGAGTTCATTACTGCTGCCTCATAAGCATAATGTTCATTTTGATACACATTGTTCACCTGACTTGCGAGACGTTCTTTAATCTCACTAGTCATGCGTCCTTTTTGGATATCTGGTGCGCAAATTTCATCGATATTCTTATTTGCCTCTTTATCACCTAAAATTACGATAACCGCACTTGCATCAACAATTTGCTGCTGGTTAAAGGCGATAGGAAGTAACTTCTGTTTACCTTCATCTGAGTGAAAAACCATAAACTTCCAATGTTGTAGATTCCATGCTGACGGTGCTTTATTTGCAGCGTCGAGTAAGTCTAGTATTTCATCCTGAGAAAGTTTGAACGCTGGATCGTATTGTTTCACTGCGCGGCGTGTCAGTAATTTCTCTTGTATATCTGTGGCTATCATTTTGATCCTCCTAAATATTGATATCTATATCATAGTGAATCACTATACGTTATGCAAAACTATTGCTCTAATGTTGCTGCAACAGTCTCACCGGTAAATGGATGTACAAACTCCAGTTTATAGCTTTCTAGCGCGAGTTGACGTAGGTGTGAATCACTGTATAGTGGGTCTCCGATAACGGGATGTCCGATTTCAGCAAGATGTACTCTAATCTGGTGTGTACGTCCTGTTTCAAGCTGCAGTTCGACATCTGCAGTACCGTCGCCATTCGCTTTAGAGCTTACGATATGTGTAACTGCTCGGTCGCCTGTTTGCGAAACACGGCGTTTATTTGGATGGAACTTGTCTTTACCGATTGGCATATCGATCGTCTGATTCTTCAATGGTAGGTGACTCTTAACTTTCGCACGATATGTACGCTTGATTAATCGTTCTTCTAGCATACGGTCTAGTATCTTTTTGATAAATGGATTTTTAGCGACAAGTAATAAGCCGACAGTTTCCTGGTCGAGACGATGTATCGGTTCCACATATTCTGAATCGAGTGTATAAATCGCGTGGTTTAACAACGTATTTGACTCGCTCATATCATTTGGATGTGTCTTAACACCCTTTGGTTTAACGAGTATCGCTAAATAATCATCTTCATATTTCACTTCGCACATGCGATAGCTTGATTTATAATTGCTCTTTTCTTCTGCAACAGGTAAGTAAAGTTCATCTCCAGTACTTAACGTATCGCGAAATGTAGCAGCTGCACCATTTATCGTAATTGCTTTAGACATACGTAGCTCATGTGTCGGCTTCTTTGGTATTTGTAAATGTTTAAGCAATGCCTCTATCGTCATATTATTCCATTCTTCTATTACACGTAATTTCATATATTTTCTCCTATTCACTTTTATCGTCTATAATAATAGGGTATAAATTATAGACTAATAAAATGATTTGTCTATTTATTATTATAGAGCAAATAGAGGAGAATATACATGACAGAAGAAATAAACTTAGATAAGTTTAATAAATCAATCGAGGCGCGACAGATGACCAGAGATGATATCGACGAAATTATCGCCTTACAAAACATATGCTTCCCGGGGATGGAACCGTGGAAGAAAGAGCATCTTGAGTCCCATATTAATTTATTTCCACGCGGACAGATGGTTATTGAGTATGATGGTAAAATTATCGGAAGTTGTTCAAGTTTAATCATTAATTTCGATGAGTATGATGATCGTCATACGTGGGATAGTATTACAGATAATGGTTATATTACGAACCACAATGACCACGGGCATAACTTATATGGTATAGAAGTGATGGTTCATCCTGATTATCGTGGGATGAGAGTGGGTCAACGTCTTTATGAGGCACGTCGAGAAATCGCTTATGAATTGAATTTAAAATCAATCATTATTGGTGGACGTATTCCAAATTATCACAAATATCAGGATGAACTCACACCAAGAGAATATGTTAACGATGTGATGAAGCATAAGATTAAAGACCCAGTATTGACATTCCAGTATATGAATGGATTTACTTTAATGCGTATCAACCCAAATTATCTAAAGGATGATGTGAATTCAAGTAAGTATGCAACATTAATGGAATGGAACAACCCGGATTACGTTGCTAAATCAAACATTCACTTTAAGACAAGTGACCCTGTCCGTATTTGTACGGTTAACTATATGATGCGTAAAATTGATTCGTTTGAAGAGTTTGCAAACCAGATTGAATACTTTGTTGATGTGGCATATGATGCTGAAAGTGACTTCGTTGTATTCCCTGAATTACTTACGACACAACTGATGAGTTTTGATGAGAAACGTAATCCAGCAGAATCCATTCGTCAACTTACGAAATATACTGAACAGTATATTGAGATGTTTAATGAATTTGCCGTACGTTATAATATTAATATTATAGGTGGCAGTCACTTCGTTGAAGAAGAGGATGAAATCTACAACATTTCATACTTATTCCGTCGTGACGGTTCAATCGAGAAACAGTACAAGATTCACGTTACACCAAATGAACGTAGATGGTGGGGGATTTCTCCAGGCAATGACGTAGAAGTATTTGATACAGATTGTGGTAAGATTGCGATTCAGATTTGTTATGATTCTGAGTTTCCTGAGATGGCGCGTATTGCCACAGAGAAAGGTGCTAAGATTATCTTCACTCCATTCTCAACTGAAGACAGACAAAGTTATTTACGCGTGAAGTATTGTTCGATGGCACGCGCGATTGAAAATCAGATCTACACAGTAACAAGTGGAACGTGCGGGAATTTACCACAAACTGAAAACATGGATATCCAGTATTCAGGTTCGGGTATTTATTCACCAAGTGACTTTGGCTTTGCAAGAGATGGTATTGTAGGTGAAACAGGTGAGAACGTAGAAATGGTTGTTATTGGTGATATTGATCTTGAAGTATTACGTCGCGGACGAGAGAATGGAACAGTAAGACAATTACGTGATAGACGACATGATTTATACAACGTTGAATATAAAAAATAGGTGATATGATGCAGAACAGTACAGCTTTACTGAAAGAAATCGCTGAATTCTTAAATGAAGAGACAGATATATATTCAATGATGAATGGTGCCTTGAACAGACTTGTTCAAGGGACCAACTTTTCTACTGGATGGATATTTTTCATCGATGATGATGGCAAACATACACTCGTATCTGATTATAAGCTCCCACAAGCACTGAAGATGGAGTCATGTCGCTATATGACAGAAGGCCCATGCTGGTGCGTATCACGTTATCATCAGAAGAAATTAACGAAAGCTTCGAACATCATCACTTGTTCTCGAATTGTAAAAGCAAATAAAAAGTATAGTGATATGACAGATGATATTACACACCACGCGACCGTTCCTTTACAATCTGGAGAAGAACGTTTCGGATTGCTTAACGTTGCCACGCCTTTTACAAAAGTATATTCAGATGAAGACTTAGCATTGCTTGAATCCGTGGCTTTTCAAATCGGTAGCGCGATTAAGCGTATCTATCTTACAGCAAGAGAACGAGAGAATGCACTACAGGAAGAAAGAACTCGACTTGCACGAGACTTGCATGACTCAGTGAATCAAATGCTCTTTTCACTGAAACTTACAGCGCATGCAGCTGAAAGTATGACTGATGATGAACGTGCAAAGACAGCATTTCAGATCATCGAGAAGACAAGCCAGGATGCAGTAAGTGAGATGCGCGCATTAATCTGGCAGCTGAAACCTTTAGGGCTTGAGCATGGATTTGTTGAAGCAGTGCAGAACTATGGCAATATACTCGGCCTCGATGTAACGATTGAAGTGGAAGGGTTCATCAATTTAGAGAATAAAATTGAAAACAGTGCATTTCGAATCGTTCAAGAAGCGCTGAATAACGTGAAGAAGCACGCAGAAACAGAAGAAGTAATGATATCAATGAAGCAGGATGATAAACATTTTGTTCTGAGGATTAAAGATAACGGTAAAGGTTATAACAATGCACTGACGACAACGCTTCCGACACATGGGGTGAGGAATATGCAGCAACGTGCACAGGAGATTGGTGGTATACTTGAAATAAACAGTACATTAATGCATGGAACGACGGTACAATTCACCTACCCGAAAGGATGAAAGTCATGGATATTATACTCGTGGATGACCACCATATCGTAAGACAAGGGATGAAATTTCTACTATCAACTGAAGAAAGCTTTAATGTAATTGCTGATTTCAATAACGGCAGAGAGCTGCTTGAACATCTAGATGAAATGCAGTTACCCAATCTCATTATTATGGACCTTGTGATGCCTGAGCTTAACGGCATTGAAGCGACGCGCCAAGTGAAAGCGAAATTCCCTGATGTGAAGGTGCTCGTACTATCCAGCTTTATCGATGAAGAACATGTCCTTGGCGTGATGGATGCAGGTGCAGACGGTTATGAAATGAAAGATAGTGAACCAAAAGCACTGATCAATACGATAAAACAGATAGCAGCAGGTGAGCAGATATTTCATCCGGATGTTATGGAAGTCAGAAAAAGTGGCATGAATCTCGCACATTTAAGAAACCCATTATCAAAGAGAGAACTTGAAGTGTTAAAGGCGATGAGCGAAGGCTTAACCAACAAAGAAATCGCTGAACAACTCTTTGTCTCAGAAAAAACGGTGAAAACTCATGTCAGCCATATATTTGCGAAGCTAGAAGTCGGGGACCGTACACAAGCATCGATGTACGGCGTGAAATATAAGCTGATTTAATGCAGCATACACCTCATGTTTTTGTTATAATATGGTAAATGAGGTGAGACGATGATTGAAAAATGGTGGAATAATAGTTGGATAATCGCATTTGCGACAATTGCGATTACTGAACTGTTTAAATATATTTTTGGAGAGCATAAAGGTATCGTTTATTTTATGACACTCCTGATTGTATTTACAGTTATTAGAGTATGTATATCGATGTACAATCTTAAGCACGATATTGAAAGAATGGATTTAAGGCAGAGTCAATTTTATCGTGGCTATTATTTTGATAAATATTACGTAGTCTCCAGACCTTTTTTTATGCTGCTTATATTTTTATTATTTTATTATTGTCTGATGTATGTAAGTTTTCCGTATAAATTTATAGGAATTGGGGTAACAGTGCTGATTGTCTGGATCCTGATTAAATTTGATAATCGATTTAATGAACAATCCGATATCGCTAAAATGATTGTAAAAGATGAAGAATGAAGAGAAAGTGGCACACCCTAACATGAGGGTGTGCCACTTTTTATTTAACTATTCCGGGTTCAAGGTGAACGATTGTTTCAACAGCGCCATATTCTTCTTTAATCGCATATTCAATGTGTTCTGTTATATCGTGGCTCTCAGCAACAGTGAAACTAGGGTTCACAGTAACGGTCACATCTACAAATGTCATAACTCCGTGATTTCTTCCTTTGATATCAACACAGCTTTCTACATTTTCTACCGACGACACGATACGTTTCATATGATCCAGTGTATCTGCATCGAATCCATCCGTTAATGTAATTGCTGTTTCAAAGAATATCTCAATAGCGGTCTTCATTATGAGTAAGCCGACGACAATCGCAGCAACGGTATCTAGAAATGTCAATCCGAAGAATACACCGATGATCCCTATAAATGCGCCAAGCGATACGAGCGCATCTGATAAATTATCTGCTGCTGCTGCTTTGAGTGCACTGGAATCCAGTTTCTTCGCAAGATTGCGATTATAAATGTATACGGCGAGCATCGCAAATGCTGATAGTATTGCTACAACTGCAGTCTCAATAGAAGGACTTGAATATTCCTGACGGATATAATTTTTAATTCCTTGCAATATAACTTGAACACTCACAGCAAACATAATAAATGATGCAATCAATGAACCGATATATTCTGAACGGTAATGCCCGTAGTTGTGGTTTTTGTCGGCAGGTTTCATGCTGATCGCAAGCCCAATAAGCAGTGCTACTGAGCTTACAATATCGGTGGCGTTATTAAGACCGTCTGCGACAAGCGCCTGAGATCCGTGAATGTAACCGAATAATAATTTGAAAGTTGTGAGCAGTACATACATGATGATACTCACCTTAGCTCCTTTTTGAGCTTGCTGTAACTGGTCTTTAACCTGCATCTTGTTCATCCTTTAAATAATTATTATCTCTATTATTAATCAAATGTCGGTGAATGTATAGCAGTAGAAACGTATTTCTACTTTTTAGAAAATTAGGGGAACCTTATTTACTTATAGTGAATCTTTATTTATAATTATAGATATATTTGTTAGAAAATTCAGTTAAAGAGGTGGGTTATGAAAATTAAAGGAAATATGACGCTTAAAATCATCATTGCATTGGTGGTCGGTATTATTGTAGGTTCTATCTTTAATTTATATCAGGATGCATCATGGGTGAAATGGTTTAATCAATACGTATTTAATGTTATCGGACAAATCTTCTTGAATCTAATCTTTATGCTTGTAGTACCAGTTGTATTTGTATCAATTGTACTCGGTGTCGTAGGCGTGGGGGATCCGAAGCATCTTGGGTCGATTGGTCTAAAGACACTTGGATTCTTTATAGTAACGACGGCGCTCGCAATTACACTTGCGATGTGTTTAGCTCTTGTATTTAAACCTGGTGCAGGCAAGGCAGATTTAATGAATAGTGACGACGTGAAGAAATACGCTTTAGAACAAAAACAAAAAGAAGAAGCAGCAAAAGCGGAAGGAACCTCTGTGAATCAGACTTTCGATCAGACTTTGATTAACTTGATTCCAAAAAATCCAGTACTTGCGATGAGTGAAACAAACATGCTGCAAGTAATTACTTTCGCCATTTTTATCGGTATCGGCATGATTGCACTGAGGGAGAAAGTAAGCGGAGTAAAGCTGCTCTTTGAACAGACGAACGATATATTGATGTTTATCGTTACAGCAATCATGCAATACTTTGCGCCAATTGGTACATTTGGTTTAGTTGCAACAGCATTTACTAATGCCGGGTTTGGTGCGATTAAACAGCTTGGAATGTATTTCTTTGTCGTATTACTAGCGCTTTTCCTACATATGATTTTAGTATATGGTGGGGCTATTAAGTTTTTAGCGAAACGTAGTCCGATATGGTTCTTTAAAGGTTTCGCACCTGCAATGACTGTAGGATTTAGCTCTTCGAGTTCCAATGCAACATTGCCAATCTCGTTAGAATGCGCTCAAGATAATTTAGGTGTACGTAAAGAAATCTCATCTTTCGTTCAACCACTTGGTGCCACGATTAATATGGACGGTACAGCCATTATGCAAGGGGTTGCAACCATCTTTATCGCTCAAATATCTGGTGTAGATTTAACTATTATGCAGATGGTCATGGTTGTCGCAATCGCTGTAATTGCCTCTATCGGTACAGCCGGTGTACCGGGTGTGGGACTTGTAATGCTTGCGATGGTCCTGACTTCAGTCGGGCTTAATCCAGCAGCAATCGGTATTATTCTAGGTATCGACCGATTACTTGATATGACACGTACCGCTATAAATATCTCTGGAGATGCTGCTTGTGCGGTCGTGATTAATGAGAGAGAAAAGCAAAAACTTGCTAAAAATGTTGCATAAATTTGTCTGAGAAATAAAATTTATAAGAAAAGAGGAAAATCATGAGGTTTTCCTCTTTTAATTTTTTGTAAATTATATTAAGATGGTAAAGTCCCTTAAATGAATAGTGTATTATTTCTATTTTATTAAATGAACAATCTAAAAATAATAATATATACAAGAAAGGTCGTAGAAGCATGGATAAGCAACAATTCACAGATTTATTACAAACAAAGTTTAAAATGGTTCGTATAGAAGCAGGATATACTCAAGATACAATGGCACAAACTATCGGACTATCTAAGAAAACATTAGTTCAGATTGAAAAAGAGCGTGTACTTCCAAACTGGACAACTTGCGTGTCACTATGTGCATTATTCAGAGATTCTGAAGTGCTGCAGAATACTTTAGGTGGAGATCCTTTAGAAGTCATTCAAGTAATCTCAAGAGGTGCGTGTGCATACCCTGACCAAGATAATAAAAATGAATTATGGTGGTCAACGATTGAAGCAGATCGTGATATCATTCTTCAGCAGAATAAAATTTCGAACCTTTATCGTGTATTAGATGGTTCTATGCAACCGTTATATGGTTCTAATAAAGCGCGTGAAGCAGAGATGTTCTATAATAAGAAGAGAAATGAACAGCTGATCACTGTATAATTAATTTATAGGCGAGACAAGGTGGCTTAATGACCCTTGTCTCGCTATTTTATTAGAACGATGTCTCTCGGTTTGTTTTTGGAACAGAGTGGTATAAACTATTGTAATGAAACATTATAGAAAAAGGTGATGAATTGTACGCATTAGGAATAATATTATTTATGGGCTTTATTGGCTCGTTGATTGGTGGATTTACGAATTTTATTGCGATTAAGATGTTGTTCAGACCGTTTGAACCGAAATTTCTGTTTGGGAAACAGCTCCCGTTTACACCAGGATTGATACCGAAACGACGTAATGAACTCTCGCTGAAGATTGGAGAGATGGTCACACATCATCTACTCACACCTGAAGTGTTTAAAGAGAAATTAATGACAAGGCAGACTGAAGCGCTGTTAAAAAGTATGCTGAATAAACAAGTTCAGGCTTTAAAAGAAGGACAGTACAGCATCGATGACTTTGCGCAGCGCTTTAATATTGATATTACAAATGTTGCTGAGAAAAAAGTTCACGATAAGGTGAATGAACTGCTTGAAGAGAAGATTCAGACATATCAGTCCCAATCAATCGATGCATTACTGCCACAAGATTTAAAGGATAAGATAGACAGTAAGGTTGAAGCAGCACCTACAATGATCATTGAAAAGCTTAGAGCTTACGTTAATAGCGAATCAGGTTACAACGATATTATGCAGATGATCGACCGCTTTTTTATGGAGAAAGGAAGATTTGTCAGCATGATTCAAATGTTTATGACGCAGGAGATGATTGCAGACCGTGTTATAAAAGAAGCGAATGCTTTAAGTGAAGAGCCTAAAATCAAATCAATCATTGAAACTGAGCTTAAAAAAGAGTACGCACGTATAATGGCGATGACACCAGAAACTTTAGTTGCTGCACATGATATCGCTCATTTCAAAGGGGAGTTAAATACAAATATTGTGCGTGCAATGCATATAGATTATTATATGAAGACACCACTTTATACGCTTGTACCGAAGTTGTTTCATTACATTGAAACTGAAGGTGGAGATCGTTTAATCCATTATATAATGACGAAGACAGCTGACAATGTTGCAGTCATCTTAGAGAAGATTCGTATTGCTGAAATTATTAAGGACCAGATTGATAATTTTGAACTTTCATTCCTTGAACAGCTCGTTATTGAAATCTCGAATAAAGAATTGAAGTTAATCACAATGCTTGGCTTTATCTTAGGCGGTATCATCGGTATCTTGCAAGGGATAATCGCGATTTTTGTATAATGCCTGTATTCGTGGTATATTGATTAGGAACATTAAACATAAAGGAGAATGAATATGTCTGTTAATATTTATGATGAAGCGAATAAATTAGAAAGTTCATTACGTCAGAGTGATGAATATAATGCGATTAAGAATCATTATGAAGCAGTTAACAATAACCCTGAATCAAAGAAAATCTTCGATGAATTCAGAGAAATTCAATTAACACTTCAAGAAAAACAAATGTCAGGTCAAGAAATTACTGAAGAAGATTTAAATAAAGCACAAGCTTCAGCTGAATTAATCGAAAAAGATGAAAATATCTCAAAATTAATGGAAGCTGAACAACGTATGAGCTTTATTATTCAAGAATTAAACCGTATCATCATGAAACCTTTAGAAGAATTATATGGTGTTAAAGCTGAAGATTAATTCTTTATAGGGATAACAATATTTAATATATCCGAACAGTGCAGATATTTCGCACTGTTCGGTTTTTGCATAATGTAAGAGAGGTAGATTATGAAATTTTATTTAGAACACGATCAGTTTGAACAGCTGCAGCTCTATATTCGCAATATACTAAATCTCTATTTCGAGGATGCGTATTTATTCGAAGGTCAAGGGGATAACTGCATTACGATAAATATCAATCAGGAGCGCTGCACCATCGTGACAACAACGTTGACGATAGATGGCAATACTTATACACAGCGTGCCGAACGCAAACAGACAGACAAACGTGCAATGAAGCAGGCACTCGGTGAGACGTTGATTGAGATATTAACGGCACATACCGGTATAACACAGAGCTGGGGTACATTGACAGGAATCAGACCACTTAAGCTATATCATAAATATTTAAAACAAGGGCACTCAGACAATGCTATTAAACAAAGATTAAAGCGTGACTATTTGATTGCAGATGATAAGCTTGAACTGATGGAACGTATTACGAAGACGCAGCTCAATGCGATTCCAGACTTACATCAGCTAGAGCAGGAAGTCAGCATCTATATCGGCATTCCATTCTGTCCGACGAAGTGTGCATATTGTACGTTTCCGGCGTATGCAATTCAAGTCCATAAAAATGACGTGCCAGAGTTCCTCGTTGGATTATTATATGAAATTGAACATATCGGCGAGTGGCTTAAAGCACGTAATATTAAAGTGACGTCTATCTATTTCGGTGGAGGTACCCCCACTTCTATCAGTGCACAGGATTTAAAGTTGTTGCTTGAAGCAGTGTATATAAACTTTGACATGACACATGTGCGTGAGCTTACTGTTGAAGCAGGGCGTCCGGATACAATTGATGCAGCGACATTAGAAGTACTTAATACATTCGGTATCGATCGCATCAGTATAAATCCACAAAGCTTTACCGACGAAACTTTAAAGGCAATCGGCCGCCATCATAGCGTGCAGGAAACAACCGATAAATTCAAGTTATCTCGCGAATACCATATGAATAACATCAATATGGATCTGATTATCGGCTTACCGAATGAAACGCGTGAAGAAGTAATCCATTCGCTGAATGAAACGAAGAAGCTGAACCCTGAATCGCTTACAGTGCATACGTTAAGTTTTAAGACAGCGAGCGAGATGACACGTAATAAATCAAAGTATCCGGTTGCAGCACGAGATGAAATTATCTATATGATGAACTTGACAAAAACTTTCGCCGAACAGCATGACTATATTCCTTATTATTTATACCGTCAGAAGAATATTCTCGGTAATCTTGAGAACATCGGTTATTCTAAAGCGGGAGAAGCGTCACTGTATAACATCTTGATTATGGAAGAAGTACAGACAATCATAGGATTAGGGTGCGGGGCATCTAGCAAGCTGATTCATCCTGAGACTGGTAAGATTGAAAACTATTTAAACCCTAAAGATCCAAAGAGCTATAATAAGACATATAAAGATTATACACATCAGAAAATTGATAAACTGAACCTTCTTTATGATCAAAAAGACAAATAAACAATATTTGAAACTCATCCGAAAGATATGGCGATAATGCATATCTTTCGGATGAGTTTTTTTATGAATAAAGATTATAAATATAGATGATTTTGTAGTTTCATTACATATATATACGATTTTGTTGTAAAATTAGAGTATCAATTAAAGTGAGGGTTATGATGATCAAATTTATACATTGCTCAGACATACGATTAGATGAACCGTTTCAGTTAGTTGGAGATGTTCCTGAATATATAATGAAGTCGATTCGTAATTCAAGCTTTCAAAGTTTAAAACGCGTTGTCGATGATGCGATTGAAAAACAAGTGGACTTTATTATTATAAGTGGAAATTTATTTTCAAGTAAAAATCGCAACATTAAGGCAGATGACTACGTAGTAAAGCAATTCGCACGATTAAAAGAAGAGAATATTTACGTTTATTATATACACGGTATAGAGGACAATATGTCCGTACAATCATTTTATAAGTTTCCTGATAATGTAATTGTTTTCTCTGATGAAGTTCAGACTTATGAACTTGTTACGAAAAACAAATCAAGTGTGTTCTTTCATGGGTTCAGTTATAAAGAACATTCTCACTATGAGTACAAGCTTGATCAGTATCCTGTAAATGAAGTTAATCAGACCATTCATATTGGCATACTGAATGGTTTACATCATAAGTTAAAAGGGGAAGACACACATACAGAATTCCATATCGAGGAATTAAACCGTAAATTATATCATTACTGGGCACTTGGCGGTTTTAATAGGCATATGACCTTAAACGAACTGCCACATATGCATTACCCCGGTACGCTTCAGGCTACAAACTTTATGGAAGGCGGAGATAGTGGATATATGTATGTTGAAGGGGACAGCAGTCAGCTGAATGCGACCTTTGTGCCAGTAAATATGATTACATTCCACGAGACAGTATTAAACTTAAAGAGTATTGAGCGTCACGCAATCTATCAGGATATCGAAGCATTTAAACAATCCGTGCGCCCAAACGGTAGACAACTTTATCGATTAACACTACAAAATGATGGTGAGACTTTAATAGATCAGCAAATGTTATCGCAAATAAAGGACCAGATCCAAATTGGCGAAATGGCAGAAGAACAGTTTGTATGGATCGATGATATTTACACAAATGAAAAGTACGCACCGCATACATTAAAAGATGAGTTCAGTGATGTCCTTCATGATTTGTCTTATTTAACAACATCGAAAGAACCTGTACAACAATCCTATATCCAGAAGTTTATCTCTTTTGATGAGGTTAATACAGAGCGGTTGATAGATTATGGAGAAGCGCATCTCAAAATGTTGATGAAAGGTGACCGCCATGAAGATTAAATCTTTAGAAATATACGGATATGGAAGATTGGAACATCGCAAGTTTCAGTTTAATCACGATTTCGTTCAGATATTTGGAGAAAATGAAGCAGGTAAATCTACAATGCAGGCGTTTATTCATGCGTTACTCTTCGGTTTTCCGAAAGATGGTGAGTACGAACCGCGTCTAGAACCGAGATTCGCACCACAATATGGCGGTAATATAGAACTCGAACATATAGATGGTACAACGATTATGATTGAACGTGTATTTGTTCATGGTAAAGAAAAAGTAAAAGTCATTCACGAGGGTGTAGAGAAATCGATTGAATGGCTCAACCAGTTGATGAATTATATGAAAAAAGATACATATAAATCAATATTTTCATTTGATGTACTCGGTTTGCAGGAAGTACATCGTAAACTGACACAAGAAAAGCTTGAAGCTTACTTACTTCAGGCAGGCTCATTCGGTTCGACGGAATTTACAGATTTACAAAGGACGATAAATGAGGAGCAGGTACGTTTATTTAATACAGATGAAGATACTGGTATCATTTTTGAGAAAGCAAGAGAATTGCAGCAGCTAGAAGCGGATATAAGAGCGCAGGATGATGTAAAAGCACATTATGCACAAATATATGATACGTATCAGAAGGATTCAAGAAGAGTTGAACATATTGAATTACAGATTAAAGAACTTGAAGAAGTTAAAGGACATAAAGAAAGAGAAATTAAATATCAGAGTCAAGCACAGGAATGGAAAGCATTAGAACTACAATTAAACATAGAGCCGCCGCAATTTCCTGAGCAAGGGATTAATCGATTTGAGGCGTTGAAGCATCAGGTCCAGAAATTAAGTAAAGATCTTGAACTACGTGAAGAGAAGTTAAGCCAGATAACATCAGAGATGGATAATATTCAACTATTGCCTGACCACTTAATTGAAGCCTCAAGAGACATTATCAAAAGAGAACATCCGATTAAACAGCTGCATGGTGATGTTCGAAGTGTAACACAGCAACGCGATGCACTGACGACTGAAATGAATACTTTAATGCAGGATATCGGATGGCAGAAGTTTGAAACCGTTGAACTGAATCAGAAAGTTCAATCTGATATCACTGAAGCACTCAACGAGCTTGAGAAACAAGAACTCGAACGTACACAAATTAACAGAGAGCTGCAATTTGTAACACTAAACGTAGATAGATTATCTGATGAATCTAAAGTATTGAATAAAGAAAAAGTGCATGACGAACGTTTTAATAAAGCACAGGAACTTCAAGAACAGCGCAAGGAACTTGAAAGTAAATCAAAGCTCTTTCATAAATTGAGTGAAGAAGCAACTGCTTATGAAGCGCGTGAACTCAAGAAACATAAGCTGCAGCAGACAATCTATGCGATAACGGTAGTCATTAGTCTTGTAGCACTTGTCTATAGTTTTATGAATGCGCTATGGATTTCAGGTAGTATATTCTCATTCGTATGCATCATTGTACTACTGATGCTTATTTTAAATAAGAAGCCGGATGTACGATTTAATGATGAATTAGCGGATGGAGTAAAACAATTAGAGGGTAATATTTATAAACTTGAACATGACTTTGATTTGTCGTTTGATTTGAATGAACAAAAGTTATTACGCCATAAATTATCAAATGTTATCACTCAGTTAAATCGTGAGCAATCTCAAAAAGAAGCTTTAAAGCAACATTTAGACATTTCACATAAAGAAATTGAAGCGACACACCAATTGCTCAAGCAATACAAAACAGCGCTTAAAATAGAGAGTAATTATCCGAATAACCGATTAGCTTCTGCATATCGTACGATACATAAATTAGTGCGCATCCATGATGAAATCTTAAAGTGTAATGCTAAAATCGAGGAAATGAAAGAGCGTCTTGCTACATTCGATCAGAGCATATTAACGCTTATTCCGAAATTACCTGTGAAAACAGAGGCATCATCGATATTCCATGATTTAAAGAATATGTTAACGACCGATGAGAAAGAGAAATTCCAGTACAGTAAAAATGCAAATCAACGAGATTTATTAAAGAAAGAAATCAAAATTATTAATGCATCGTTGCAGCAGAATATTGATGAGCAGCATGCTTTGTTTGAAGAAGCAGGGGTGGAGGATACTTCAAGTTATTATGCTAAAGAGGCTGAATATGCGAGTTATAACACAAACTTAGAGCGTTTTAATGTGTTAAGTGAACTGCTTAGAAATCAAGCATTCACGTACGAGGATAATACGCATCTTGCTGAAGTGCCAGAAGCCATACTGAATGAGCAGTTGATAGATATTAATGTACATATTAAATCGTTGGTTGATGAACGCAGTAATGTGCAGCAACAGTTAAGAGAACTAGAACATGCTATGCATCAAATATGTGACGATGATACGTTATCAAGACTGAAGTTTGAATATGAAATAAAGAAAAATCAATTTAACAAACTTGTGGAAACATTTTTATCTGTAAATTATATCGATACTTTAATTCAGGCACATATTAAAGAGGTACGTGAAGAACGAATGCCATTCGTTATTGATGATGCGACAGAAATCTTTAACTATCTAACTGAAGGACGTTACACGAAGATTGTTTATGATGAACATCTGACAACTGTAGCTGCGGATGGACAAGTATATCATCCGACAGAATTGTCACAATCAACGAAAGAATTATTATATATTGCATTAAGACTGAGTTTAATTCATTCATTAAGAAGATATTACCCATTCCCGATCATTGTCGATGATGCGTTTGTTCACTTTGACAAAAACAGGCGTGAGCGTATACTTGAATATATGCTTAAACAACAGCATAATCAAATTATCTATTACACTTGCAACCGTTCTTCTACAATTAACAGTAAGCAGACAATTGTACTGGAACGCAATAAGAAGGAGGTTAAATAAGTGAGAACGATAGAAACATTAAAACCCGGATCTCAAGTGGATCATTACTTTTTAATTCATAAATCAATTCAAGGGGTAACAGGACAAGGTAAGCCATATTTAACACTTTATCTTAAAGATAAAAGTGGAGAAATCGAAGCAAAAGTATGGACGGTCTCTGAAGAAGATATAAAATTGTTACAACCTGAACAATTAATTCGTGTTAAAGGTGATGTGATTGATTACCGCGGTCGTAAACAGATGAAAGTAAATCAATTCAGACTTGTTACACCAGAAGACGGTGTGAAACTAGAAAATTTCTTAGAAAGTGCACCGGTGAATGAAGATGATATGATGGAGCAGCTGATGGATTATGTCATCGAAATCGAAAATGCAAATTTACAGCGTATTATTCGTCTGTTACTTAAGAAATATGCACATCAATTTATGGTATACCCTGCTGCCAGCAGCAACCATCATAACTTCGTCTCGGGATTATTATTCCATGTATTAACGATGTTGAAACAAGCGAAAGCATTATGTGATATTTATCCGACATTAAATCGAAGTCTGCTCTACGCAGGTATCATTGCACATGATATGGGGAAGGTTAAAGAATTATCCGGGCCTGTTGCAACAACGTATACAGTAGAAGGAAACTTACTCGGCCATATTTCGATTATGAGCGATGAAGTTGCGAGTATTGCACGTGAACATAATATTGAAGGGGAAGAAGTAATGTTACTGCGCCATATGATATTAAGTCATCATGGAAAGTATGAGTATGGATCACCGAAATTACCGATGTTAAAAGAAGCAGAGATGCTTCACTTTATTGATAATATTGATGCACGTATGCAGATGTTTGATAAGCATATGAAGAAAGTGGAGAAAGGACAATATACAGAGCGTATTTTTGCGTTAGAAAATCGTCAGTTTTATAAGCCGATTTCTCTGGACTAAAAAAAGAAATGAAGCAAAGGCTTCATTTCTTTTTTATTTTACTTTTAAGATTTGATCATCAACATACTTTTTGATGTCTTTATCTTTAAAGTCTACATCATATTCCTTGAATAATTTTTGTACTGCTTGTACGTATAGTTTCGGATTATCTTGTAACTTGTTCTGACGAATCGTCTGAGCGAGTTTGTCTTTTTCTTTAGCGATGTCTTTATCGTCTTCAGCCATAATGATGTGGTAACCAAATTCAGTTTTTACGATATCTGAAATTTCACCCGGCTTTAGTTTGAATAATGCCTTTTCGAATGCTTCAACAGTTTGACCTTTAACTACGTAGCCGAGCTCACCATTATTTTTCGCCGATTGTGTATCATCTGACTCTTTTTTAGCAATTTTCTTGAAATCATCTTTATTAGCTTTAACTTGTTTTAAGATATCTTCAGCTTTCGCTTTCGCTTCTTTGTCGCTTAATCCATCTTTATTAGACTCAGATTTCACTGCAACTAATATATGTGAAGCTTTCTTAGCGTTATCTTTAATATCTTTATCTGAAATTTTGATTGTGTCATTTAGAAACTGCTTCTGATATTCATCAGTAACGCGCTTTTTCTTATACTGTTCAACTGTCATTCCAGAACTTTGCTGCTGCAGAATTTGTTCGAATGTTTTCTCATCGCCATATTTCTTAATTTCTTTGTCTGTTTCTTTATTGATTTTATCTTCATCGATTTTCTTACCATATTTCTCTTTAAGAACGTCATTGAAAATTAATTGGAATGACGTTTTAGCGATTTGTTCATTACCGATTTCTTTCATGATGTCTGATTGTTTTATGTCACCAGCTTTAGATGAAACAAGTGTTTCTCCGCCACCATTTCCACATGCCGTTAATCCTAAGATTGATACAGAAAGTGCTGCTGGCATCATAATTTTCTTTAAGTTTGTCATAATACTACTCCTTTTAAGTGCACTGTTTAGTAAATGTTCTAACTAATGATAAATTCTAACATAAAATGATTTAGAATACATTTATCTTACATCTGAATGATAAAAGTCTGCTGGTAGATCGTGTTTGCTCAGGACTTCAAAGCCGTATTTACGTTCTTCAACATAGGAACACTGCGGAGTGTTGAACATATAACGTAAATATACAAAATCTATAAATGATAACCCGATATTCACCGCGAATATAAATAAGAAGTAATGGGCGAACATAGGGTGTGCAACTGCGCATATAAGTGTTGCCACTGTAATGATGACAACTGGGCAGACTAATGCAATTGCAAAATGTAGTTTATGAACCGGATGATTCACTCGTGTATTAATAAGTGGAAAGAATCTGGATTTCGTTGTTTTCTGTATGATTAATGATTTCGTATCATGTATAAATGGCAACATATGCAATAATTTATGAATAGGGTAGAGACAAATCAGACTGATCAAGAATAATAAAAAATTGTCATCTGAGAATTTTTTTCCGAATAAAGAGGAGAAAATTTCAAAGCTGACAATGTAAACGATAATTCCAAGTAATGCTGAAATGAGCATGATTCTCTGGATTCCGTATGTCGATCTGATATTAAAATTTTTGTTACATAAATACATGGCAATCTCCTTACTCGGTTAATTTACCTAGCAATTATGCATTATCTTTATTGTTTTCGTCAAGTAATATTTTTAATAGGTCGTCGTGACTCTTTTCAAGGTGCGTAATGAAGTCTGCTCCATAGATTTGTGCAACGATAAATTTCAGTTCAGTAAATGGCGGAAGATCAAACATTAATTCCTGGTAGTTGCTCGCAGCATCATAAATACGGTCATCAGACTCTTTGTATCCTTTGTATGTTTCATAGAGCACTTCTTTTCCTTTTTCAGTAAGTTCAAGATATGTATTACGTTTATCAAATTTACTCTTTGGCATCGTCAAATAGCCGCGCTTCTCTAGATTCTTTGCAAAGTTGAACACTGTAGATACGTGCATCACACCGTACTGGCTTACTTCTGAGATGGTTGCCTTCTCCAAGTTCCTTATAATGACTAGAATGTGATGTTCATTGATATTTAAATCGTATGGTTTAATCCAGTTCTGCCAGTCTTTTTCTACTGTTTTCCAAAGTGCTTTACTTAATTGAGACACTTTGTGCGTAAATAACATTTTATCGATAATTTCTTTTTCGCGTTCACGTTTCATGTCGGTTCCACCTTCCAGAATATTCATGCATTTTACATAATAATTATCATTTAACAATATACTAATAGTAATATAAAAAAAGTATGATGGTAACATCATACTCTAGTGATTAATAATATTATTTTAGCATAGTACAAAAACTTTATGAATATTTATTCTGAATTTTTAATATATTATTTTTCAGAGAGTTCCTGCGTAATTTCGTTCTTTCGATTGTTCAGGTTTTCTACATTATTCTTAATGTTATCGATATTCGGCGAGATATCTGCTTTGTAGTTGCTGATCATCGTTTTAATCTCATCAACCATGGTAGACATTGCCTCTTGAGAAGTATTTTTCGTGTTTAAGATTGAATCCTTCACTTCATTCGTTTCAGCCTTCAGTTGGTTGACTTGCGCTTTCGTATTATAAGCAGTGGATTTGAATCCTTGCTGAAGTTCTTTCCCTGACTTTGGTGCGTTCAGTATCGCAGTGGCACCTCCAGCAACGATGCCGACACCGAAACCAAGTACAATTCTAGATAATTTCATAATTATAGCCTCCTGTCTTTTTTATAGTATACCCATATTAATAAATATTATGTAGGGAAAGTTATTCGATTGCATCTTGAATATCGGTTTTTAATGATTCCATATCAAGTGCATCTGGATGCGTCTCCCAAACGTAACCGAAGCCATCTATATCATCTTTATAACGTGGGATGACATGGAAGTGCAGATGAAATACAGATTGATCTGCATAAGCTCTATTATTCTGGATGACATTGATTCCGTCTGGCTGGAATGCTTTATCGACGGCCTTGGCAACCTTCTGTACTGATGTGATGACATGCTGTAAGTCTGAAGGTGCAATTGACAGCATATCTGGTGCAGCATTTTTAGGTATAACAAGCGTGTGTCCTTTAGATACTTGCGAAATATCGAGGAATGCATACGTATATTCATCCTCGTAGACTTTGTATGATGGAATCTCACCTTTTAATATTTTACTGAATACTGTTTCTGACATTGTATGGCCTCCTATGCAATTTTCTCTATTATATAAGATTTTATTAAAATGTTCACAACATACGTTATAATTGTAGCAACAATCATACATTTGATACAATGATGAAAATAGTTTGTAGAATGGAGAATGAACGTGACAGTGAAAGTGACGAACTTGACAGGCGGCTATGGCAATCAGCCTGTCATACATGATATCGATTTTGAACTTCAAAATGGTGAGATCATCGGACTTATCGGACTTAACGGAGCGGGTAAGAGTACGACAATCAAACATATGCTTGGGTTACTGAGACCCATCTCAGGAACACTACAAATTGATGGTGTATCGTTAGCAGAACATCCTTATGAATATAGAAATAAGCTTTCTTATATTCCAGAATCTCCTGTCTTATACGAGGAACTGACATTAGCAGAGCATATAGATATGACTGCAATGGCTTATCATATCCCACTGGATGAAGCGATGGAACGCGCACGACCATTATTGAAAGTCTTTAGATTAGAAGATAAATTGAAAGCTTTTCCAGCACATTTCTCTAAAGGAATGAAGCAGAAAGTGATGATCATATGTGCATTTATCGTTCAGCCTGAACTATATATTATCGATGAGCCATTTCTCGGCCTCGATCCACTCGGTATTCAAACGATGCTGGAACTTATGGTTGAAGCACGTCAGAACAATCGGACTGTATTGATGAGTACACATATTCTTGCGACAGCTGAGAAATATTGTGACCGCTTCTTACTGATGCATCACGGCAGACTTATTGCTTATGGGACCCTTAATAATCTGCAAGGTCAGTTTGATATGCCGCATGCATCACTGGATGACATCTATATTCATGTGACAGGTGACGCACATGAATAAGGCACGCCAATTATTTTATGACAGGAAGGCAAGAAACGACAAAGAGGTCGCTTATTATAGTAAATTTATCTTTAATGGCCATTTTATTGTTTTCTTGACGATTGCATTTGGTGCATTGATGCTGCAATATTCTCAGCTGCTCAACAATCTTCCAGAGAATGTCAACTATAATCTGATCATCGCTGTAATACTTGCAGCGTTTACAGTTACCCCGCTCAGAACTTTTATGAAATCTGCAGATAGCATATTTCTGCTCAATTTCGAACGCGATATGGACCCTTACTTTAAACAGGCCATCATTAGGAGCGGTATATTACGCACACTATTATTTATCGTAATGGGTGGCCTATTAGCACCATTATATATGGAAAGAACAGCATCGGTGACAGGGTATGTATGCGCGATTGTTCTGGGGGTGTGGATGATCTATAGCGGACTTATTATGCGCCATTTGATGATGAAGCTAGGCATTATGAATGGCTATATCAGCTTCCTCATCTTTTTAATGGCGCTGTCTGGCATCTATACTGCACTGGAAGGATTACCGGTTACGATTATTTCTATTATTATGTTTACGTTAGGGTTAATCTATCTATTTAATAAGAATGCAGCACACCGTCTTCTCAACTTTGGACAGTATATAGATTATGAGCATCAGCTGTATCAAGCACAGAATAAGCTGATCAATATGTTTACAGATGTAAAAGGGATGAAGGATAAAGCAGTACGCAGACGATACTTTGATGCACTGCTTCCGAGAAAGTCTCACTATACAGAAGAGCATATGTTTGAATATTTATTCGTCAGAAATTTTGTGAGAAGTAATGATAGTATGTGGATTGTAGTGCGTCTGATTGTTGTCGGCTGCGTTCTTATGTGGCTCGTGCACCAATATATAGTAGGGCTTATCATCGGTTTATTCTTTAGCTATGCGATTATTATGCAAGCTTCACAGTTCTATAAGATGCAGGCGTTCAGTCTGTGGCCGAAAGTATGGCCGACACCTGAAGCGCTCGTTCTTCAAGGATTTAGAAAGTTTATGCGTAAACTTTCGATTGTAACGACGACAGTGATTGCTGTTTGTTATATCCTTATCTATCCAGCACACTTTTATTTCGCTATCATCCTTTATGTGATGATGTTCTTTGCATTGAATAGTGTTTCAGCGAAGATTGAGAAGCGTATGAATCTCTTAAGGGACTGATATATCCATATAAAAACCATCCTCTCCAACGTTCTGGAAAGGATGGTTTTATTGATATTCTAGTCTTCAAGCGGAAACAGATGCTTCGTATAATAAATATTATTGATAAAGTCCGCAGACTGATATTGTTTTAATGCTTCTTCGCTTAAATATTTACGGAAGAAACTACTTTTCTTAAAGTCTGTCATATGTGCTTTTGAATCAAATTGCAGCACGTAAGCGTAAGTTTCACCACGTACGGGTTTAAGTAATCGCAAAGCATGATAGCCTTCATATCGGTATAAGTCTTCAAGAGGTAGTTCATGAGTATCGAATACGTCTTGTCTTGCGTTACTGACAACAAAGTATATCATTAACATCGGCAGCTCAAGCAACACTGCATCTTGACGAATAACATCGAATGTCTGTGGTGCACTGAATAACGTTTCTTGATCTGTTTCTTCATATAAATACGTGTTATCTTCTGCAACAAAAGTAAAGATATCACGTGTTTTATTGTTATTAACAATTTGTTTAAGAAAATATTCTGTTCCATACGTAATATACGTTTTCATCACAATTCCTCCTTTATATACATTACCCGATTTTAAAGGATATATGTCAGTTTTATGACATTGTTTAATAATAGTTATTCTAATCTGTTTGTATGATAAAATCGAGTATATATTAATAGTAGGGGGAAATACGCTTGAATCAATTTAATGACACTATCTTAAGAACTGCACGTGGAGAGAAGACGGAGCATACACCGGTATGGTTTATGCGTCAGGCCGGGCGTAGTCAGCCGGAATACCGAAAGATTAAAGAGACGCATAGCTTATTTGAAATTACGCACGATCCGGAGCTGTGTGCTTATGTAACAAAACTTCCGGTTGATCAATATAATACAGATGCTGCAATTTTATATAAGGATATAATGAGTCCGCTTGGTGCTATTGGTGTGGATGTTGAAATCAAATCGGGTATCGGTCCTGTTATCGATAACCCAATCCGTTCAAAGAAGGATGTAGAAAAGTTAGGTGAAATACATCCAGAACAGGATGTGCCTTACATTCTTGATACGATTAAATTATTAACGACTGAACAGCTAAATGTTCCTTTGATCGGTTTTACAGGCGCACCGTTTACATTAGCGAGCTATATGATTGAAGGTGGCCCTTCTAAAAACTATAATAAGACGAAGGCAATGATGTATGAAGCACCTGAAGCATGGCATTTACTGATGGAGAAACTCGCAGATATGTGTATTACATATACACATGCACAAATTGATGCAGGATGTAAGATGATCCAAGTATTTGATTCATGGGTAGGTGCATTAAATCGCGCGGATTATCATACATTTATTGCACCACATATGGAACGCATATTTAAAGAAATTAAAGCGAAAGGTGTACCGGTCACAACGTTCGGAGTTGGTGCAAGTCACTTAATCCAAGAGTGGAACGCATTACCTGTAGATGTATTAGGGCTCGACTGGAGATTACAGATTGAAGAGGCACGTCAATTAGGTATTACAAAGACACTTCAAGGTAACTTAGATCCCGCGATCCTTATGGCGCCATGGGAAGTAATTGAGTCTCATCTTAAGCGTATTCTAGATCAAGGACTACAATCAGATAGCTACATCTTTAACTTAGGTCACGGCGTATTTCCAGAAGTACAACCAGATACGTTAAGACGTGTAAGTGCGTTTGTACATGATTATTCACGCGCTTATAAATCAAAATCATAAAGGGGAATTGACTTATGACAAAAAAAGGGCTACTTGTAATGGCATATGGTACGCCATATACAGAAGAAGATATTGAACCATACTATACACATATACGACGCGGTAGAAAGCCTAGTGAAGAAGCGCTGCAGGATTTAAAAGATCGTTACAAAGCAATCGGTGGAATCTCTCCGCTTGCAGGAACGACTGAACGTCAGGCTGAAGCACTTGTGCAGGCTTTAAATGAAAGAACAGGTGAAAATTATCAACTGTATATCGGTTTAAAGCATATCGCACCATTTATCGAGGATGCAGTGGACCAAATGGCGAAAGACGGAATTACAGAAGCGGTAACGATAGTACTTGCACCACATTATTCGAACTTTTCAGTCGGCAGCTACAATAAACGTGCACGTGAGATTGCAGAAACGAAAGATATTAAACTGTATCATGTAGACGCATTCTACAAACAGGAGAAGTTTATTCAGTACTGGACAGAACAAGTAAATCAGACGCTTTCACATATCCCTGAATCTGAGCAGGATGATACAGTACTTATCGTAAGTGCGCACAGTCTTCCAGAGAAGATTAAAGAGATGGGAGATCCTTACCCAGCTCAGCTAGAAGAAACGGCACAGCTGATTGAACAACAATCAGACATTAAACATGTAGAAACAGGCTGGCAGTCTGAAGGGAATACGCCTGATCCTTGGCTCGGTCCGGATGTTCAGGATTTAACCAGAGCAATCTATGAAGAGAAGCATTATCAGCATTTTATCTATACACCAGTGGGATTCGTATGTGAGCATCTGGAAGTGCTCTATGATAATGACTATGAATGTAAAGTCGTATGCGATGAACTCGGTGTCAAGTATCATAGGCCACATATGCCAGACACGCATCCATTATTTATCGGTGCGATGGTAGACGAAATAGTATCAGTAATTAATTCATAGAAAAGAGCTGTTATATTATGAAGAAGTGTGCAATTATCGGAGCGGGTATCACTGGACTGTCAGCTGCATATTATCTTGGACAGGAATCACCCGATTTTGAGATTGATATTATTGAAGCAAGTGATGTTCCAGGCGGTAAGATTAAAACATATCGCAAAGATGGTTATACGATTGAATTAGGACCAGAATCTTATTTAGGTCGAAAGAAAATCATGACAGAACTTGCCGCAGATATTGGAATGAAAGATGATCTTGTTGTCAACAATACAGGCCAGTCTTATATATATGCAAAGAATAAGCTCCATCCGATACCAGGAGGTGCTATTCTCGGCATCCCTACTGAACTGCGCCCTTTTATTACAACAAGATTGATTTCACCAATTGGGAAAGTTCGAGCAGCAATGGATTATATCATCAAACCGAAACCGATGAATCCGGATGTTTCAGTCGGAGCATTCTTTAGACGTCGTCTCGGCAATGAAACACTTGAGAATCTTATTGAACCCCTGATGTCCGGTATATACGGAGCGGATATTGATAAACTGAGCTTGAAGTCAACATTTCCGGACTTCAAGAAGACAGAAGAACGTCATGGCAGTTTAATAAAAGGGATGCGCCGTAATCGTAGAGAGACGAAATCAGCACCAAAACAAGGGCAGTTTCGTCAGTTCAAAAACGGCTTGCAAAGTTTTATAGAGCGTCTTGCTGAAGTGCTTGTCGACAGAGGGGTTACAATTAAATATAACCACAAAGTTGAAGCGATTAATAAGACTTCACAAGGCTATGAGATCACAATGAATGGTAAAACTCATTTTTATGACAGTGTTATTGTAACTGTACCACATACGGTATTTAAAGACTGGTTTAAGGATGGACCGCTAGATTATTTCCAGACGATGAAAACGACAAGCGTAGCAACAGTCGTAATGGCCTTCGATGAATCACAGGTGAATAATAAGGAGAACGGCACTGGATTTGTTATCGCACGTAATTCAGATACAGTTATTACTGCATGTACTTGGACAGATAAAAAATGGTCTCATGCAGCACCTAAAGGTAAGACGTTACTGCGTGCCTATGTAGGGAGACCGGGAGACACTGTCGTTCAAGATCATGATGACGCAGCTATTGTTAAGCTTGCCCGTCAAGATCTAGACAAGATGATGGAAATTACTGGAGAACCAGAGTTCTCTATCGTTACGAGACTCTATAACAGTATGCCGCAATACGAAGTAGGACATATCGATAAGATCCATGCGATTCAGCACTACGTATCGACACATTATCCTGATCTAGTGATTACGGGTGCATCATTTGAAGCAGTTGGATTACCTGACTGTATCTCACAGGCACAAAAAGCGGCATTAAAGATTGCACATCGTTAAGAGGAGGGCAATATGAAATTCATTCATAACAACAATATAACAGACCCAACAATCAATCTTGCAATGGAAGAGTATGTATTAAAGCATCTGCCAAAAGATGACTCATATTTCTTATTCTATGTGAATGAACCTTCTATTATTATTGGTAAGAATCAGAATACATTTGCAGAGATTAATCAATCCTATGTCGATGAACACAACATTCATGTAGTACGCCGTATATCTGGCGGTGGTGCAGTGTATCATGACCTTGGTAATCTTAACTTTAGTTTCGTCACTAAAGCAGATGAAGATAGTTTCCATAACTTTAAGAAGTTTACGATACCAATCGTAGAAGCGTTAAACGGTCTAGGAATTGACGCTGAAATGAGTGGTCGTAATGACCTGCAAGTCGGTGAACGTAAAATATCCGGAAATGCAATGTTTCAGTCAGGAGATCGCATGTTCAGCCACGGAACGTTAATGCTGGATAGTGATATTGAAGAAGTTGTCAAGAGCTTGTCAGTTAATGAGAAGAAGCTGATTACAAAAGGTATTAAATCTATTCGTTCACGTGTGGCTAATATTCAGGAGTTTCTTGATGAACCAATGGATATGGAAACGTTTAAGAAGACGTTACTCCATTCAATATTCAAAGGTGAATCAGTAGAGCAATATTTTCTGACAGATGAAGACTGGAAGCAGATTGAAACACTCAGTAACGAAAAGTATCGTAACTTCGACTGGAATTATGGTAAGAATCCGAAATATAATTATGAAGTTAAACAGAAGTTTCCAGGCGGAATGCTGGAGCTTAAAATAGATGTAAGAAATGGTATTATGCAAGATGTTAAAATTTACGGAGATTTCTTCGGTGTCGGAGAGATTGCAGACGTAGAAGCGATGTTAAAAGGATTGCCGCACCAAAAGCAGGCTGTCGAAGCACAAATCGAGCAGATAGATTTTACTCATTATTTTGGCAGAGTGACAGCGGAAGAGTTTTTAAGTTTAATCGCAATATAATATAAGAGCGTATGTTCGCATAATAACAGTGAATATACGCTCAATTTATTATTACGGTGTTCAATTATAGTTCCTCCAGCGCCTTTAGTTCATTTGTATAATTAAAGAAAGCTTCCTTGTCATCATGTATCAGCGCCTCATCAATCTTTACTTTCAGTTCTTTAATATGATGTGATTTCACTGCATCATCGATAATTAATTCAATGTAAAGTGAATTCAGATTTGATACGAATGTTTCCAGACCGCTTAGCTGTGCTTGATATTGGTTCATGTTAATGACCTCCTTAAGTGATTATAAATGAGTATAAAGTAGTAAAAACAAAATTGCAATACAATTCTGAAAATTTAAATTATTATATATAACACTATAGCCTGCTCGCAATAAATTTAAACGTTAACAATGATATATTTAAAAAAAATATAAGAAAAATAAAAAAATGTAAAGTTCTTTAAATTTTTTGACAATTTAACAAATGTTAAAAAAATTCACGTATAATAAAGCTAACATTCGTGAGATAAGGAGATTAATGATGGCGAAATATATTATTACAGAACGTACAATGTATATTAAAAGTCATTTTGAAAAGAAGAAGCATCTGTCGCTCGTCGGAGAATTTAATGAAACTCCATTTATCGTAGAAGAACGACCGCTCTCAATTATAGAGTCCTCATGTGTTTTCTACCATTCATCTTATAATAACCGTAAGCTTGCGACAAAGCTCATTGCCAATATTACGACGAAACCCCCTGTAGTTGTTGACCCCGTATGTAATGCCTATTTCTTCCCGACCCATAGCGATCGTTCTAAAGAACAGAGCTGGATTAACTTGCAATATGTCGATTATTATAAAGAAGGGGAGTTTCTAGATACAATCGTCTACTTTGATGATAAGTCGAATATCTCTGTACCAATCAGTAAGTATGTGTTTAATTCACAGTTCATCAATACCATTAAGCTGGAATACTCACTTAGGACAAAGCTTAAGAAACAAGATCGACTACATAAACTCAATATAGATGAACAAATGAACCCAAAACTCATCGAAATACTATCGATGTATTCATTACTGAGTTAATAGTGTAAAAGTAGCATAAAAAAATTTGCTAAAACTATTGACCAATTGCTTTGAATTGATATAATAGTATTTGTTGATTAATTAATCCACAGTAGCTCAGTGGTAGAGCTATCGGCTGTTAACCGATCGGTCGTAGGTTCGAGTCCTACCTGTGGAGCCATGGAGATGTACTCAAGTGGCTGAAGAGGCGCCCCTGCTAAGGGTGTAGGTCGGGTAACCGGCGCGAGAGTTCAAATCTCTCCATCTCCGTTATGAAGAACAAGGCGTTCGCCTTGTTCTTATTTTTATGTTTCGATGCATCTCACATTTAAAGATGCAGAAGAATATATTATTGTTTATAAAGATTTTATTATATTAATGCAAAATAAGAGGTTATTTACACTTTTTTAATATTGCATTCACAAAACTAAAGTGCTATATTATATAAGTACTCGTTTTTGAGACATTATTTATTATTATCGCGGGATGGAGCAGTCTGGTAGCTCGTCGGGCTCATAACCCGAAGGTCGGTGGTTCAAATCCGCCTCCCGCAATTATTAGTGGTCCCGTGGTGTAGCGGTTAACATGCCTGCCTGTCACGCAGGAGATCGCGGGTTCGATTCCCGTCGGGACCGCCATGTTTGGCTCAGTAGCTCAGTCGGTAGAGCAAAGGATTGAAAATCCTTGTGTCGGCGGTTCGATTCCGTCCTGAGCCATATTTTAATTTTATTATACAAGGCGATTGTGGCGAAGTGGTTAACGCATCGGATTGTGGTTCCGACATTCGTGGGTTCGATTCCCATCAGTCGCCCCATTGTTAAGCGGGTGTAGTTAAATGGTATAACCTCAGCCTTCCAAGCTGATGTTGTCGGTTCGATTCCGATCACCCGCTCCATTGATCCACAGTAGCTCAGTGGTAGAGCTATCGGCTGTTAACCGATCGGTCGTAGGTTCGAGTCCTACCTGTGGAGCCATAAGGCCCCTTGGTCAAGCGGTTAAGACACCGCCCTTTCACGGCGGTAACACGGGTTCGAATCCCGTAGGGGTCATATAATCAGAAGTGAAATATCGCTTCTGATTTTTTTATTAGGAAGGTTGTCCGAGCTGGCCGAAGGAGCACGCCTGGAAAGTGTGTAAACGCTAACCGCGTTTCAAGGGTTCGAATCCCTTACCTTCCGCTAACTGAGATTCTTTTTGCGAAAAGAGTCTCTTTTTTACTATAATTATTTAATGTGCAATACATTTAATGGATGTATAAATTATGAATAAACTAACGATAAAAGGTGGGCGTCATGCAAGATAAATTCTCAACACGAAAGGTTCTCGCGAATCTTACATATCCAGTACGATATAAAAGATTCTCTAAGATCTTTAAACGAATTAAAAAATCTGAACGTAGATTCTTTATAAAGTTGCTGAAAGTAATTTGTAAGGATATAAAGAATAAAGAAATGATCTATTTCGCTTCTTATAGTCAGATCAACTTAAATCAGTCAGGATTAATTCTATTGCTTAATGACAGAATCGTGCTCATTCATAGTAAACCAAAATCAAAGCGTAAGTATTATGATATTATTCCATATCATAATGTCGAAGATGTAGATTTCGAGAAACAAGAAGATAGTTTTGGGAATTTATTCTTAAAGGTCAATCGTGAACATTTAAGTGATAAGTCTTATACGATTCGTATGATTAAGAACGATGACTTGCCTGAAATGACACAGTTTATTAGAATAAAAATATCAGAAACTAATTTTGGAGGATAATATGACGAATATCGATAAACTTGTATCATATGCAGAATTAAAATTAGGTCAAATTGGCATGGATTATAGAGAACATCATGGTGAAGAAGAAGCACATGAGATTGAGCCTTCTTCATACGAAGTGAGTGGAACAAACATTATTGTGCATTATCACTCAGATCAATATACAATCGATTTGAATCAAGCAGGTTTAAAAGATGCGGTAACAGAAAGCGATACACAAGAAGTTGTGGATCGTTTAAACGAATTCTTTGACCATGCGTAAAATGTTATTATAAGAAAGAGCGATGTTAGAAAAGAAATTTTCTAACATCGCTCTTTTTATTGATAATATTAAATTGCTGTCAGGCCGGCCAGGTAAAGACCAAGTGCAAACAGCAGACCAAATACTGTATTGAACTGTCCAGTTACTTTCATCGCTGGCATCAGTTCAATCGGTGTATTACCGTGTAAGAATCGACGTACTGCCTTAATCGGTAAGTTAAAGCTCAGAAGTACAAGTAACATAAATAGCGAACCGTATGGCTTCGTAAATACTAAGTAGAAGACTGCGAGAAAACTGACAAGGTAAAGTGCAGCCATCGTATAGATTGCAAGCGTCTTACCGACAAGAATAACGAATGTCTTTCTGCCACTTACTTTATCTTTCACGCGGTCACGAATGTTGTTTGCCATATTGATCATACCGATATTAATAGATACAGGGATGCTGGCGATTGCAGGATAGGCATGTAAGTGACCTGTCTGAATATAGAACGTAATCATAATGATGACATATCCCATAAAGAAACCTGCGAAGATTTCTCCGAACGGTGTCCATGAAATTGGTACTGGTCCTCCTGTATAGAAGTAACCGACAGCCATACATAATATTCCGACAAACAGAATGAGCCATGATGAGTTTGCACAGATGTAGATACCGATGATTGCCGCAATAATATAGAATGCTACTGCGAGATTGTAGACCGATTTCGGAGACATTCCGTTACGTACAATCGCGCCTCCGATACCGACCGATGTATGGTCATCTAAACCACGTTTATAATCAAAGTATTCATTGAACATATTTGTTGCTGCCTGAATTAAGAGACATGCGATGAGCATCAATATCAGCATATCCATGCGTATTTCTGTAAAATATCTGGCACAGGCCGTCCCCACTAATACAGGAACGAAGCTTGCAGTTAACGTGTGTGGACGCATAAGGTGATAGTACTTTTTTAGCCCGCTATGGGTTTGAAGATGTTCCGACATTTTATATACCTCATTTATTATGTGATGATTAAATTTTATGCATAAAATACGTTTCAGTCAATAAGTATATAAATTGTCATAAGTCTATAGAATAATGGTAAAATAGGAATTATATTATTTCGTTTAGAAAGAAGTGTTTTTTTGTGCCAGTAGATCTAACTTTGAAGGCGATATATCAATACCCTTATGAAGGTGTGACTCACGAAGCTGCAATCTTCCGTCACTTTGCCGAATATAAAGGGGAAAGATATCTATATATTAATAAAGAGAAATCATTAAAGATTATCGGTATCGGGGTTCAGTCGTTGATTGCACGCAGTACGATTGATCCAGTAGGTGTAGAAGCGGCGTTTCATAAACAAACCGCGGATGCGCAGCTTCATGGGGATTCCAAACTGCATTTGAAGCTGTTCGGAGGATTTTATTTCGATGAAGCAGAGAGTCCGCACTTCGATACGTTCTCTAAAAGCCATTTCGTAATCCCGAAGATACAGATTATCATAGAAGAAGCGGCGTCATGGATCATCTTTACGGACCCTGCGCTTGACCGTGAGCGCATATGCAGTGATCTCATGTCGCTCCCTTCAGTGGATATTCAGCACAATGCGCTTGTTCACAGTGAAGATGTGGAATTAGACAAATTCCGATTGAATGCGATAGAGGCGATTCAAAAGATGCAGCAAAGTGCATTCGATAAAGTAGTGCTGTCTCGTAAGCGACAACTGACGATGACGTCACCGATTGAAGTTGAGACGTTAATTGATGCAGCGTCACGTAATCACGAGCTGAGCTATACGATGGTGATGGAGTCAGGGAGTAAGACATTTATCTCTAAGACGCCAGAGCAGCTCGTCGCAGTTAAGGACGGTGTCATCTATACGAATGCAATCGCTGGAACGATGCCGAAGACAGTAAGTGATGCTAAAGATTTACTTCAGAGCGATGAGAAGAATCTTCATGAACATCGTATCGTCGTACAAAGTATTGAGCAGGACTTAGCGCCTTTTAGTCAGAATATTATTATGAAAGATTATCCTGAAATTCTCGAGAATCAATTTCTCTATCATCTTTATACTCCGATCAAAGCAAAGCTGAATCACGGCAGTACGCTACGTGTCACACGTGCACTGCATCCGACACCTGCGCTAGGCGGTTATCCGAAAATTGAGGCGATGGCATTTCTAGAAAAAGCAGGAGAGCACCGCGGTCTATATGGTGCACCAGTCGGCTATGTGGATGCTCAAGGTGACGGTGAGTTTATCGTTGCGATTCGTTCGATGGTTATTGAGGACAATCGTGCGATACTGTTTGCTGGATGTGGGATTGTTGAAGATAGTGAAGTTGAGAGTGAAGTGTATGAGACAGAGATTAAATTTAAACCGATGTTACAAATGTTAGGAGTGCCACATCATGAATGATGCATTGACGCAACAAGTATTTCATTTAGTTAAACGTATGCGTGATTACGGGATTGAAGAGGTTGTGATTTCACCGGGATCGCGTTCGACACCATTAGCCATCGCCTGTGAACTGCATGAGCAAATGACGACCTATATTCATCCGGATGAACGTAGCGCCGCTTTCTTTGCCCTTGGGCTGATTAAGGCAACAAATAAGCCTGTTGCGATATTATGCACTTCTGGTACTGCTGCAAGCAACTACGTACCGGCAGTTACAGAAGCGTTTATCAGTCATCTGCCGCTTGTTGTGCTGACGAGCGATCGTCCGCATGAACTGCGCAATGTCGGTGCACCACAAGCAATCAATCAAGTCGGAATGTTCCAGAACTTCATCATGTATGAACGTGACTTTCCAATCGCAGATGATACGACAGGCACTGTAAACTTCATCGAACACGTGATGCAGCAGGCAAGTGCACATTTCAAAGGGCCGATGCGTGGGCCTGTGCATTTTAATATACCTTTTAGAGAGCCACTGATGCCAGACATAAAACAGAAGCATCTGCTCAGCTATATGCCTGTCCCAGAAGTGCTCTACCAAAAGTCCTTTAATGTACACCTCATGCGTCCAGTACTTTCGTTAGGTAATGGATTAATTATCGCAGGAGATGCACAGCAGGAAGATTTGACGCAGCTGCTTATCTTCTCGACGATACATCATATTCCGATAATTGCAGATCCGCTTAGTCAACTGCGTGATACACGACATCCGAACGTGATAACGACCGGTGATAGTGCGTTTAAAGCATTGACCAATGTTCAGCCAGGCTACGTCATTCGTGTGGGCCACGCTGTCGTATCAAAGCCGATCAATCAGTGGCTGGCAGCGCTTGATGTCCCGCAAGTACTGGTGCAGTCACGCACGACACCGGATACTTTCCCGAAAGTGCCGGATCTCTTTATTGAGATGACTGCTAATGATTTCTTCAGACAGCTGGCAGAGGAGCAGCCTGTTGATAACCGAGAATGGCTTAAATACTGGCAGACGCTGAATGACTTCATTACCAATCAGATTCATCAGCATACCCAAGTTGTGACGGACGAAGGTCGTGCCATCTATCATATCTTCAGTCAGATAGAAGACAATGAAGTGATCTTTCTCGGCAACAGTATGCCGATACGTGACTGTGATACATTCTTTACCCAGTTTAACGGCAAACCCTTCTGTAATCGCGGTGCGAACGGTATTGATGGCGTTGTCAGTACGGCGATGGGGATGGCAGTTCACAAAAAGGTCACGCTCATTATCGGTGATATATCGTTCTACCATGATCTAAACGGCCTCATTATGAAGAAGCTTGAAGGCATCAATATTAATATCGTCGTGTTCAATAATAATGGTGGTGGCATCTTCAGCTACTTGCCGCAAAAAGAGGACGGCACGTATTTCGAGCGATTGTTTGGTACACCGCTCGACATCGACTTTAAACATGCAGCGGCACTCTATGAATTTAACTACTATAAATATAATGTGTTCGATAACATTACACTGCCAAAAAGCGGGGCAAATATTATCGAAGTCATTACCGACCGAGAAGAGAACTTAAATGCACATAGACAGCTGCAGCATACCTTAAAGGAAAAGCTCAATGCTGAACTATAAACGCATTACGCATAACCACTCCAATGTCCTTGTCATGATTCATGGGTTTCTCGGTAATGTACATACCTTTGAACCTTACATTGCCAAGCTTGAAGAACATGTTGATATCATACTGGTTGAATGTCCAGGGCATGGAGAAGGAAGTGACTTTAAAGTAACGTGGGACTTTCCATATATCAGTCAGGCGCTCATTGAAACTATCGCGCAGTTTCACTATAGCAACGTCTACTTATATGGTTACTCGATGGGTGGACGCATTGCGCTGTATACAGCCATCCATTATAGAGACTATATTCATAAGCTCATATTAGAATCATCGACACCAGGACTGGAAACAACAGACGCACAAATAGCGCGCATTAAACAAGACTTACAGCAGTCAGCATCAATGATAACGGATTACGCAGCTTTCGTTAAACGCTGGGAACAGTTACCGCTGTTCAAGACATACCATCCATTATCACACGTTGCTGAAGTAAGACAGCGCAATACACGACTCAATCATGAACCATTAGCTGTCGCGAAAGCACTGATAGATTACGGAACAGGGAAGCAGCCAAATCTCTGGCCACATTTACCTGAGCTTAAACAACCCGTACTATTACTGACCGGTAGTCTTGACACGAAGTTCTGCACTATCGCAAAGCGCATGCATACAATGCTGCCAAACAGCACACATACAATAATTGACGCAGGTCATACAATTCATGTGGAGAATTCACAAATATTTGATACAATAATAGTATCGTTTATCAAGGAGGAAAATCATGACTAGAGTTTGGGAAACAATTAAAGAATATAACGAAATTAAATACGAATATTTCGAAGGAATCGGTAAGATTACAATTAACCGTCCTCATGTACGTAATGCATTTACACCGAACACAGTAATGGAAATGATCGATGCATTCTCACGTGCACGTGACGACCAAAGAATTGGTGCTATCATCTTAACAGGTGAAGGCGATATGGCATTCTGTTCAGGTGGAGACCAGAAAGTACGCGGACACGGCGGATACGTAGGAGACGACAACATTCCACGTCTAAACGTTTTAGATCTTCAACGTTTAATCCGAGTTATTCCTAAACCAGTTATTGCGATGGTACGTGGCTATGCAATTGGTGGTGGACACGTATTACACATCGTTTGTGACTTAACAATTGCAGCAGATAATGCACGCTTCGGACAAACTGGACCGAAAGTAGGATCATTTGATGCAGGATACGGTTCAGGTTACTTAGCACGTATTGTCGGACATAAGAAAGCACGTGAAATCTGGTACTTATGCCGTCAATATGATGCGCAAGAAGCACTAGATATGGGACTTGTGAATACAGTTGTACCATTAGCTGAAGTAGAAGATGAAACAGTGAAATGGTGTAAAGAAATCTTACAGCACTCACCAACAGCATTACGCTTCTTAAAAGCAGCGATGAACGCGGATACTGACGGATTAGCTGGACTTCAGCAGTTCGCAGGAGATGCGACATTACTTTACTACACAAGTGATGAAGCGAAAGAAGGCCGTGACGCATTCAAAGAAAAACGCGAGCCAAACTTCGATCAGTTCCCGAAATTCCCATAAAGAGAGGTTGGAACTAATGTGTTCTGACCCGAAGCAAAACCCGGATAATGCTAAGAAAATGCTTTTTGTTTTCTGCGTTATCCGGGTTTTGCCGCATGGGGCAACATTTGTTCCACCGTTTATTGGATTGCAAGTTTATATTTTAATCTTTATACAAAAGGATGATGGTCATGGAGTGGCTAAAGGATAGTGCGACTAAAGTGCCGCATAAGACAGCGATAATCTATAACGACGATACAATTACATATGCAATGTTATATAGACATGCACTGAAAGTTGCACATGCGCTACATCATTATAACCGTATCGCGTTAATTGCAGAGAATACACTGGTTAATGTCTATATGATTCACGGTGCGATGCTTGCCGGGACTGAAATTGTGATGATCAACAAACATCTGACTGCAGTTGAAGTTGTGCGACAAATGAAGTCGGTGCAAGTCGATACGTTGTTTACGACTAAAGAAATGAATATAGACGCTATAAATACGAATACTTTTGTAAACGATGCGCTGCGTGCACATACGACTTATACACCAGTTCAGAATAATAAAGATGATATATTATCGATTATGTTCACGTCCGGTACGACAGGGGTACAAAAAGCAGTGCCTCAAACTTACGGTAACCACGAGGCAAGTGCTGCACTATGCAAGCAGACGTTTACGTATTCTAGTCAGTCCGTATGGCTTGATACACTGCCACTCTTCCATATTAGTGGGCTCAGCATATTGCTGCGCGCGGTAATGGATCATTGTACGGTCGTACTGCATGATGGATTTCATGAGGCTCAGATCATAGACGATCTGAATACATATAAGGTGACTCATCTATCGCTCGTCCCTCAGACACTTGAACGATTATTACATCATGGCCTTGAGCCATCCTATTTACAAGGAATTCTGGTAGGGGGCGCGAAACTGGATGAACGTATATTAACACAATCGCTTAAACGCAATCTTCCAATCTATACGTCGTTTGGAATGACTGAAACATGCTCTCAAATGATCACAGCAACGCCTGATGATATCGCACAAGCCCGTAATAGTGTCGGACGCATCAATGATAACTTTAAACTGTTTGACTGTGTAGATGGCATCGGTGAAATTGGCGTGCGTGGTGAGCATGTGATGCACGGTTATTTATATCCTGAACAAGCAAACGTTCACGCCTTTCGTGACGGATTCTTTATGACAGGTGATATTGGCTATATTCAGGACGACTACTTATATATATTAGACCGCAGGAAAGATCTGATTATATCAGGTGGGGAGAATATATACCCGAGTGAGATAGAGCAAGTCATATTAAACAATACAGAAATTCATGCAATAGCTGTTATACCAAAAAGTGATGCACAGTGGGGACAAGTACCGGTCTGTGTATATGAAGCGGATGACGATCTGGATGAGAAGATTATAAATGTCCTATGTGACCGTCTTGCGAAATATAAACATCCGAAACAATTTATCAGAACAGATTCACTCATACGCACATCAAACGGTAAAGTATCACGTCATAAAGTGAAGGAATGGTTTGATGGAATGTACTGAGCTTAATTTATATACATATGAAGCACCATTCAAAGTACCGATTAAGACAAATCTCGTTCAGATGAATGAACGTAAAGTGCTTGTAGTAGGCGTTGTTATCGACGGTGTGGAATATTTTGCTGAAGTAAACAGCTTTGAGACACCATGGTATCATTACGAGACGATTGCAACATCGATTGATAACTGTACAGATATCTTTAATAGCGTAAAGCATATTGATATACCCTCGATCGAAGCATTGCAGCCTTACTTAAAAGTGGATGCCCCGAACGCAAGCAGTGCATTTGATGTCATTGCCTATCAATATTTCAATCCGTTAAAGAGTGTTACTGTACCAATCGGTGAGACACTGCATCAAGGGGTTTCTTCATTTAATCATGATTCAAAGCGCATAAAACTAAAGATGCATCATAATATTGCCGAACAGGTGCAAACGATACGTGAGTCCAGCAATATACCGATTGTAATCGATGCGAACGGACTGTTACAGGAAGATCACTTCGAATTACTTAATACACTATCACAATACGACATATCATATATCGAACAGCCGTTTAAGCACATTAAACTGTACGATGCATTACTGAAACGTCACCCGCATATTCCACTGGCCATCGACGAAAGTGCAACAGATTGTCAAACGATTCAAGCATTTAGAGATATCGGTGTGACGACAGCAGTCGTTAAATATAGTCGTATCGGCGGTATTACGAAAGTACAGTCATTACCGAAGCAAATGACTTACGTATCAGGAGGGATGTATGAATTTGGTCTCAGCAAATATGTTACAGCGATGCTTGGAGAACAGTTTGGCACAGTGCCTGACGTTACAAAGAGAGGCACTTATTTTGAGCATGATTTTACAACGTACGATGAAGCAGTATCAGACGGCTGTTTAACAATGACACCGCCCGTAGTACAGAAAGAACAATTAACACAACTATAAGAAACGCTCACTACAATGATGTAGTGAGCGTTTTACTCTAACGTTCTTTCTTCGGCGGTACCGGATCAAATCCTCCTGGATGGAAGGGATGACATTTGAGAATGCGCTTCACGGTTAAGTAGCCGCCTTTCATTGCACCATGTGTTTCTATTGCTTCTAATCCATATTGAGAACATGTTGGATGGAAGCGACACGCAGGGGGTGTCATCGGCGATATAAACTTACGATAAAACTTAATCAAGGTTAATAATAGTTGTTTCATAACATTCCTCTATTCTTCACTGTACATCTGCACATTCGTTTCATTAAGTTTCGAATATTCTGTCGTCTGCTCCATTATGATCTCAATAGGTTTATTCCCATGCTTGCCACTCACTTTCAATTTGAAGTTGAGGGTCTCTGGATCATATTGTGCATTATATGTTATGTCATAGCTGCCGCTCTCAACAGTCAAGTCAGTAATATCATTAAATACTTTAATCTGGTTCATACTTGATTGATGAAACCCATATTGATAAAGGGCTAACAGCGATTTAGACTTACCCTTATAGGTTAATCTATTGTCCTCTTGCTTTACATTATCAATCGTTGGTTTTATGACATCCTGTAGTAGGTGCGTAATATTTACAATCTGTGACTGCACACCTGAGAAGTAATCATTATCTGCCTGACGTGCACGATAATTCAAATACTTCGCTTTCGGATATGTTGTAACATCTCCATTATCTAAATTAAAGATAACAGATTTCACATCATATTTCGCATGATTAGACTTAGCGTCTATCTTGAGCGCACTTTCATTGATGGAATCATATTCAGAGTCAGTCGTCTGTGTAAACTTTGTCGTGAACTTATCATACATCGCAATCGTTTCATTCTCAGAATGAAGTGTTAAGCTTTCTGTATTCTTAACACGCTGCTGAAGCTTTGTTAATAGTTCATCGTTCGTCAGCTTCTTTTCTTGTTCTTTGGTTGAACAACTTGCGAGAATTAATGCTAAAATAAATATAACTACAGAAAATTTCTTCATCAAATAACCTCTTAATAATAATAGATTGGAGACTGCTATGGAATTTCATGACCATGCCGGAAATAAAGTCTTACTGACTTTAAATGATCAGCCGGATAGCGATAATAAACATGTACTTATCATAACAAATTATAACGGGAAATACTTACTTACGCATAATAAATTTCGTGGTGTGGAGTTTCCAGGTGGCAAAGTTGAACAAGAGGAGACGTCACTAGAAGCGGCAAAGCGCGAACTGTATGAAGAGACAGGCGGAATAATCGATACGATACGCTATATTGGGACATACACTGTTTATGCAGGGAAGCCATTTAAGAAAGACGTGTACTATGCACAAATTAAACATATAGAAGAACAAGACGATTATATGGAAACGAACGGGCCAGTGATTGTGGCAAAACTTGATGAAGTGGCAGAGAGCGATAAAAGCTTTATATTAAAAGACGACTGCGTCAACTATATCGTAGGGATATTACAGAAAGATGGGGAATATGATGTTCAATAGAACGAAGATTAACGCACAACTCGGTGGCATTCCTTTTGAGACGTTTGACTATCAATCAGATGACTATATCGTTAAAGCAATGATCTATGAACCGAAACACGTGAAACGCATCGTCATCTACTTAAGAGGCGGGAAAGGTGCAGTCGGAACGGTTAGACCAGCGAGACTGATGCAGTTTGCGTATAAGGACACACTGGTTGCAGCACCGTATTATCGCGGTACACACCAGAATGGTCAAGATGAATTCGCAGGTGCAGATAGAGAAGACGTCTATGCACTTGTAAGACTGTTAAGAGCACAGTACGACGTACCGATACACTTCGTTGGATTTTCGAGAGGCGGAATACAAGGGTTAGTAACGTATCAGGAAGCTGACGTGACATCCTTTATCACATGGGGAGGAGTGTCGAGTATCTACTATATGTATGATGAACGACAAGATCTTCGCAGTATGCTGAAACGCCTCGTCGGACCAATCAGTAACAAAGCGGCGTATGACCGACGAGAAGGGATTAATCTCGTAACGAAAGATAGCCCGCCAATCATGATTGTACATGGTACAGAAGACAAACTTGTCAGTATAGAGCATGCATATATGCTGATCGATAAATTAAAACAGCTCGGAATTAAGCATAAAGTGTTATTTATTGAAGGGGAGCAGCATGTGATGCGTCCAGACAATGAACGCTATGTATTACAGGAAATTGAAAAGTGGATGGAAGAAGTGGAAAGGGAAATAAAATCATAATATAGTAGATGAAAAAAACGCCACTTTAAAAAAAGCGACGTTTTTTTGTGCTATCCTCTAAAATTAAATCCACCTTTAGTTTCGATTTCAGCGGACTTCTCACCAAACTTCTTAAAGTTCTCCTGGAAGCGTAATGCCAAGTCTTTTGCTTTCTCATCATAAGCATCTTTGGATACCCATGCATGACGGGGATACAGAATCTCTGCCGGTACACCTGGTACATGCTTCGGAATATTAAGTCCGAAGATTTCATCCTGATGATACTCAACTGTCTTCAGTTCGCCGCTAATCGCACGTCGAATCATAGAACGTGTATGCGTTAAGTTCATGCGGCTACCGACACCATACTCTCCGCCAGTCCATCCTGTATTCACAAGATAAACTGCTGCATCATGTTTATCGATTAGATCCCCTAACATGTTCGCATATACTGTCGCATGTAACGGTAAGAACGGTGAGCCGAAGCATGTAGAGAATACCGGTTGTGGGCTTGTTACGCCACGTTCAGTTCCTGCTAATTTAGATGTAAATCCACTTAAGAAGTGATACATCGCTTGTTCTTTCGTTAATTTAGAGATTGGAGGTAACACACCGAACGCATCAGCAGTTAAGAAGATGATTGTATTCGCGTGTCCTGCAATTGATGGTAGAACGATATTATCGATATTATCGATTGGATAAGCTGCGCGAGTATTTTCAGTTAAAGATTTATCCGTGTAGTCCGGCACACCTTTTTCATCGACCTTAACGTTCTCGAGGATGGCACCGTAACGAATTGCGTCGTAGATCTGAGGTTCTTTCTCACGAGATAAGTCGATCGTCTTCGCATAGCAACCGCCTTCGATATTAAACACACCGTTGTCATTCCATCCGTGCTCATCATCACCGATAAGTTTACGCTGTGGATCTGCAGATAGTGTCGTCTTACCAGTACCAGATAATCCAAAGAATAACGCAACGTCCTTATTCTCACCGACGTTTGCTGAACAGTGCATGCTCATAATGCCTTGTGTTGGTAATAAGTAGTTCATCACACCGAAGATACCTTTTTTCATTTCGCCGGCGTATTCTGTACCACCAATTAAGATGATCTTATGACGGAAACTTGTAATGATGAATGTTTCAGATTTCGTTCCATCAACTGATGGATCAGCCTTAAAGTGTGGTGCAGAAATAATTGTGAAGTCAGGTGTAATGTTTAGTCCTTCTTCCGTTGTTTCAGGACGAATAAACATTGTACGTGCAAATAGGTTATGCCAAGCAAGTTCGTTCACAACGCGTAGTTGTAGTTGGGATGATTTATCAGCACCTGCATAGCCTTGGAATTCATAGATCTTTTCTTTTTTGCTTAAGTAGTCTGTCACTTTATCCAGTAAGTTTAAGAATACTTCTTCTTCGATAGGCTGGTTGATTGTACCCCAGTCGATGTTATCTTCAGTTTCAGCTTCACGCACGATGAACTTATCTTTCGGTGAGCGTCCAGTATATTTACCGGTTTCGCTACGTACCGCACCGGATTCTGTTAACACACCTTCACCGTTGAATAGAATTTCCGTAATCAATTGTGTTCTTGATAATTGACGTTCTAGATTTCCAGTGTTTAATTTGCTCAGTTGCTCAATTACTTGAGTATTTTCCCCCATGGTCAGCCTCCAAAAAGTTATTGTTCTGCTTTTGTAAGCAGTTTCATGAAATAGTATAACATATCAATTTGAAGGTTTCATATAAATTATGTATAATCTTTATATTCGAAATTATTCAGAAAATTTCTGATATATGCGGTATTGTTGACAGTGAACATAAAGTTTAGTAATATCTAACTTGCGGATTCTCTTATCCAGAGTGGTGGAGGGACATGGACCCTTTGAAGCCCAGCAACCCTTAACAATGTGTTAAGTAAGGTGCCAAACCGTTTGCAGATTAATTTCTGAACGATAAGAGTAGAATGGTCGTTTATTGTGCCTTCTCTCTTACTAGGAGAGAAGGCTATTTTTTTTATAGTCCCGTAATTAAATTCAAGGAGTGTAATATATATGACAGACCGTAAATTATTTACATCAGAATCAGTAACAGAAGGACATCCGGATAAGATTGCTGACCAGATTAGTGATGCTATCTTAGACGAAATCCTAAAAGGAGATCCTAAAGCACGTGTTGCTTGTGAAACATCTGTAACAACAGGTATGGCGTTAATCGCAGGTGAAATCACAACGTCAACGTATGTTGATATTCCTAAAGTCGTGCGTGAAACAGTTAAAGAAATCGGTTATACACGTGCAAAGTTTGGTTATGACTTCCAGACGATGGCAGTGCTGACGGCAATCGATGAGCAGTCACCAGATATCGCTCAAGGTGTGGATAAAGCGTTAGAAGATCGTGATTCATTAACGGATTCTGATATTGAGTCAATCGGTGCAGGTGACCAAGGTTTAATGTTCGGATTTGCTTGTAACGAAACAGAAAGCTTAATGCCATTACCAATTTCTTTATCACATGAACTTGCACGTCGTTTAACAGAAGTACGCAAAGACGGTACGTTAGATTATCTACGTCCAGACGGTAAGACACAAGTTACTGTTGAGTATGATGAAGCAGGGAAACCGAAACGTATCGATACGATCGTTATCTCATCTCAACACCATGAGAAGATTGAACTTGAACAAATTCAGGAAGATATTAAAGAACACGTGATCAAGCCGGTTGTTCCAGCGGATTTAATTGACGATGAAACAAAATACTTCATTAATCCAACGGGTCGTTTCGTAATCGGTGGTCCTCAAGGGGATGCGGGTCTTACAGGTCGTAAGATTATTGTAGATACGTACGGTGGTTATGCACGTCACGGTGGCGGTGCATTCAGTGGTAAGGATGCTACTAAAGTAGACCGTAGTGGTGCATATGCAGCACGTTACGTTGCGAAGAATATCGTAGCAGCAGGTCTTGCGGATAAGTGTGAAGTACAGTTAGCTTACGCTATCGGTGTAGCACAGCCTGTATCTATCTCTGTTGAAACTTATGGTACTTCAGACTACACGGAGCAGCAGCTTGTTGAAGCGGTACGTAAAACATTTGATTTACGTCCAGCAGGAATTATCCAGATGTTAGACTTACGTCGTCCAATCTACAAACAGACAGCAGCGTATGGTCACTTCGGTCGTACTGATGTTGACTTACCGTGGGAAGCGACAGATCGCGTCGATACATTAAAAGCCAATTTATCATAATAATAAAAGCTGTAAACCAATGAGGTTTACAGCTTTTATTATTATTCTTCAGTTGTCTCTTCTTCAGTAGATTCTTCAGTGCTTTCCTCTTTTGCTGCATCTTCAGTTTTAGCATCATCTGATTTCTCTTCATTACCACAAGCTCCTAGTAGTAGAGTTGACGCGAATGATCCTGCCAGTAACATTTGTTTGTACTTTGCCATTATCAAAACCTCCAATGTAGTTTGTCCGAGTATAGGTATGGACACTGCAAGTATTCCATTTAGATATTAAGGTATTGTTAATCTATTATAAAATAGTGTGAAATTTCTATTAAGATGTGAAAAGCAGTTTTATTTTTAAATTAATTTATCTAAAACAATGAAGTTGTGTCTCTTTTTCTTTATAATGAAACTATTAAACATTAGAAAGGTGAGAGCTATGTCTTTATCAAATTTACAACCCATGCATTATATCGCACTTGGATTAGCAGTAGCACTGTTGTTATTCATCGTGCTCTTTATATATGCACTATCGAGCAAGAAGAAAGCAATACGTGCAAAGGAAGAAGCACTGAACAAAGAACGTTCAGAAATGAAAAGTAACTACGAGGAATCTAGTGAAAAATCAAGATTAACGTTTAAGAAGGAACTTGCTGAACAGAAAGATACATACGAAACACAGTTATCGACACAAAATGCACAGATTGATTCACTGAAATTATTTTCTAGAGATAAGGGAGAATATTTAACGGATTTAACATTGATTAACCTTAAAGATAATCTTGTCGCACAAGAACGCATCCGTCCAGAAGATATGCACGTATTAGCGAATATCTATATTCCAGGAAAACGTGTGAAAAGTACAGATAAGCTAGATCACGTTATTTTAACACGTACAGGAATTTACGTAATCGATTCTAACTACTGGACAGGACATCTATACCACGGTATTAGTGAGATGCAGTTTGATGGGGAACCGATATTTGAAACAGTATTCAACATATTAGAACTAGATTCGAAATCTGAACAGACAATCTGTCTCGATAAGGGAGAAGACGGTTCAGCACAGTTCAGGTCATACAAACATTCGATAGAAGAACTGAAGCTAAAGGCAGAACGATTAGAGAAAGTATTCGAATTACCGTATCCGGTTACACCGATTGCTTACTACAATGCAGAAGGAGTAGGAAGCGAGCATATTACGAACTACTCTCGCGATAATAGTGTGAAGGTAATTGTCGGTGAGAAAGAATTGGAACATTTCTTCGAGAAGTTTGTCTTCCACGGCAGATTCCAGTATAAAGTTGAAGAATTAGAAGAAGTACGTGCAGCAATTGAACATTTGAATCCGTAGAGTGAATTCAGATGCGCAAGTACCAGATTATTGCGTTTTCTGGTGCTTACGTAAAGAAACTTATAAAAAATAAAAGAAAGTACCAGATTATCGATTAATCTGGTACTTTCTTTCGTCAATACTTCTATCATGTTTACTACTGTCTTCACAAAAAAATTACAATTTTGTAATATGTATTAAAACATAGCCGACTGTAAACAGTAAGGGTCCGAATATATAGCTTGAAAGCGCATAAGTAAGACACTTTCGTTTATGCGACTGCCACAGTGCAACAAGTTCAAGATTAAGTGTAGAAAATGTCGTGAAACTGCCGAAAATACCGACACATATCCATAAACTCCAGCCATCGCTTAATGCCGCACATAGTCCGAGCAGCAATGACCCGAGCAGGTTCGTAATGAGCGTCCCTGTCGGATATGCATCGTTATATTTGCTGAGTAATAATCTTAAATAAGCCCCGATTGGAGCACCAAGCATTACAAGGATCATCGCGCACCTGCCTTTACACCGAGAAGGCAGAGCAGAAATCCACCAATGATGGTAAGCACTAGATAAAGCATTAGCATCCTATACGCGCCTGTTGACAATAATACATACGTCTCTTTACTCATCGTGGAAAATGTTGTGAAGCTGCCAAGGAACCCAGTCGTAATTGCTTTATAATGATGGGGCTCTAAGCGTGTTTTTAACGCAGTGGAACTATAACCCATTAAGAAAGCACCGATAACATTGACGATCAGTGTAGCCCATATATTTTCGAATATTAAGCTGAGCCCATATCTGCTCGCGGCACCGAGCATGCTCATCACGATAAATAGCATGTTTCAACCTCCTATAATAAAAGGACAGGACCTCAGTCCTATCCTAGAATGCCGAATAATATCAAAATACTTAATAATTGTAATAAAATAACGATCAGTATGACAAATGGCCATACTTTTGCAACTTTACGAATGCCTGAAGAGAGTTCACTTTTTAACCCTTTATCAATCATTATGATACTGATGATCAGCATAATGCAGTTGGAGATACCTGTGAATAAGACGATAGACTTTAAAGAACCAAATAGCATAGACATCAAAGGATTGTAGCCATTGCAGATAATGCTTAAAAGGACGAAGAATATGGACAGATAGACGTATTTGTTCCCTTTCATAATAAACCTCCATATTTTAATTCTTATATTTTATCATATTTATATTGTTCCGTATTGTTTTTTTATAAGTTGTCAATGTAGCGTACACGAAAGAAATTGTTATAATAAAGATATCAATTAAGAGGAGGTCAATTATGACTAAGTTAAATGTTCAAGTATTCGCAGATGGTGCCGATATCAATCAGATGAAAGAGGCGTATCAGAACAAGACGGTAGATGGGTTTACGACAAACCCATCATTAATGGCTAAAGCAGGTGTAGAAGATTATAATTCATTTGCAAAGGCTGCAGTAGAAGCAATTCCTGATGCATCGATTTCATTTGAAGTGTTCGGTGATGATATGGAGATGATGGAGAAAGAAGCAGCCATCATCCAGTCATTCGGTGAAAATGTATTTGTTAAGATTCCTGTAGTGAACACAAAGGGAGAGTCGATGATTCCGCTTATCAAACGCTTATCTGAACAAGATATTAAACTGAATATCACTGCGGTATATACGATTGAACAAGTAGAAGCGATTGTGGATGCGATTAAACCGGGCGTTGAGTCATACGTATCAGTATTTGCTGGACGTATCGCGGATACAGGTGTAGATCCGATGCCTTTAATGAAACAGGCGGTTGAAGTTTGTCACAGTAAAGACGGCGTGAAGTTATTATGGGCAAGCTGTCGTGAGTTGTACAATGTTATTCAGGCAGATGAAATCGGCTGTGATATTATTACGTGTCCGGCAGATGTTGTAAACAAGATCCCGAACATCGGGCGTGACATTAATGAACTTTCAGTAGATACTGTAAAAGGATTCGAAAAAGATATTAAAGCGAGCGGCTTGAGTATTTTATAATTGATTTGTGATGAGTAGGTGATGTGGTGAGTGTCCAAAAAACGGCCACTCGCACACCCAAATCCGTCTGAGTGTCCAAAAAACGGCCACTCGCACAAAATAACAGTAGTCTGAGACATTCTCGTCTCAGACTTTTTTTACAAGTGAGGTGATTTTATGAAATATTTAGTGCAGCTCCATCCTGACGCACAAGACTCTTTTTTTGAAGAAGCACATATAGACGTCATTCGTCATTACGAAATGATGCAGCAATATTTAGTAGAGTTGAATGAGGAAGACTATAGCCTCCTTATTCAAAATCCTTATGTTCTGCATATTGAACGTGATCATGATGACAACACAATTTTATAAAATAAAAAAAAGGTATTGCTTTCTTTCGAAAATCGATATAATATAATAAACATACAAAATTTTCAGACTATTATATGATTCGGAGGAATTTCATTGACCAAGAAGTTTAAGCTAAAAGCGGCATTATTATCGATCGGACTTGTAACAACACTGGTGTCACCTGTTCAAGGTGCAGAATTTGACACCAAGAAACCTCGAACACCAAAGTTAAATAGTACAAACATTGCCCAAAATGAAGCGATTGACAGTCAGCTGAAAGTATTGAGCCAACAAGGGGCAATTGATAATGACTTAAAAGGGGGTTCCGGACAAGTCAATGTTATCGTACACTATGATGAACCCTCTGTCGGACTGGAACGAGGGTTAAAACAGACCAAGAGCAAGAAATGGTCAAAGCTCTCAGATGAAAAGGTTAAAGAAAAGATTGCAAAACAGCAGCAGAAGGCAAACAGCAAGATGCAGAATAAAGGCATCAAATATAAGAAGAATCATTCATATCAAACGGTAATTAACGCTGAGGCAATGACGGTTGATGCTAAAGATATTGAAAAGATTGCTCAAATTGAAGATGTCGCACTCGTCGAAAAAGATGATGTCATCCAAATCGATCCTTCTGAAATGCAGGCTTCAAAACAACAAGATGTGGCCAAAGATACGATGGGAGATGAGCTGAACTTAAAGCTGATTCCGAGTATCACACATTTGAAGGTAGATAAAGTATGGGAGCTAGGTAATAAAGGTAAGGGTGTTAAAGTCGGAGTAATTGATACAGGAATCGACTATAACCATCCAGATTTAAAGGATGTCTATAAGGGTGGCCGCAACTATGTTGGTGGTGGTGACTACAATACGAAGCGTAATGCAGATGACCCTTATGAAACGAAACCGGAAGAACGTCCAGGCCACCTGCCGGAAGTCAATGAAAGCGGCAGCGAATATTATACAACTCATGGAACACACGTTGCAGGGACGATTGCTGCACAAGGTAAGAATGAATTCGGAATGTATGGTATCGCACCGAATGTCGATTTATATGCATATCGTGTGCTTGGAGCGTACGGTCGTGGAAGTACGTCATGGATTGTTGGTGGCATTGAAGATGCGGTGAAGGATGATATGGATGTCATCAACTTATCGCTAGGTAATTCAAGTCCAGAAGAAAATCAAGCGAACTCGATGGCAGTGAACAATGCGATGCTCCTTGGTGTAACGGCGAACGTTGCAACAGGAAATTCCGGACCAGAGCGTTCAACAATTGGTGGACCGGCAACGAGTCCGTTAGGAATCGGCGTAGGTAATACAACACTACCTGAAGAACGTATAGATGTTGATTTAAAGCTAGGTGAAGAAACAAAGAATTACAAGTTGATGGCGTATGAGTTTGGAAATAATCCAGAAACAACGTTAAAGGATCAATATGAACTTGTAAATATACCAGGACTTGGAAAGAAAGAAGATTTTGCGCAAGTGAATGTGAAAGATAAAGTTGCACTTGTAGAACGTGGTGAAATTGCATTTGTAGAGAAGATTAAAAATGCAAAAGATGCAGGTGCAAAGGCGGTTATTGTTTACAATTCAGAGACAGGGTCAAATAGCCCAGGACCGGCAGATATTTTCGTGGGTGCTTCATTCGATTATATCCCGACTGTTGATATGGACCGCACACAAGGTTTAGCACTGAAAGCGAAGCTTGAAAAAGAGAAGGTGATGATTGATTTCACTAAATTCAACGTTACGACGACACCAGGAGATGACGTGAATGACTCATCTTCTCGTGGACCATCATTGCCAAACTTTGATATTAAGCCTGACGTGAGTGCACCTGGAACAAATATTTTGTCGACAATTCCTTCGTTTGCAGTAGGCGATAACTATAGTAAGGCATACGCACAATACACAGGAACATCGATGGCTACACCACATATCTCTGGGGTGAGTGCCCTATTGAAAGAATTACATCCAGAATGGACACCATTTGATATTAAGAGTGCACTGAGCAATACAGCGAAACATCTTGATAAATCTAAATTTGACGTCTTCAGTCAAGGTGCGGGTCTAGTTCAGCCACTTGAAGCTGCAACTGCAACATCACTTTTCAAAGTGGCGCATGAAACAGAAGTAAATGGCGTGAAACAAACACATACACGTGGAACGATTGCATTTGGTAACCAAGTTCCGACAAGTAAAGCACAAGTAATTACGAAGACTATTGATGTACAGAAGTTATCATCTGATGATAACTATGCAATTGAAGTTGAAACAACACGACCTTCAAAATCTGGTGCAACAGTAACTACAGATGTGCAATCAATCCAGTCAGGTAAAGTTACTGTAAACTTAAATATTCCAGCAGGCACACCTGTTCAAGGTGACGAAATTCAAGGATATATTCACTTTAAAGGCAATCGTTCCTATGCTCTGCCATTTGCAGCGAACTTATCTGAAGTGAAGAAGAAAGGCTTTGAAAAATTTGCCCTGACAAACTACCATATGTCACCAAACGGTGATGGTAATAATGACGCTTCTTCAGTACACATGAAAGTATATAATAAACAAAACTTAACGCTGTTAAAATATTATGATTTACTGAATGAGAAGAGTGGACCAGCAGGTGACGGTTACGTAGGAAGTATTGATCTATTCTCTGGTTTAGATGGAGAGAAAGAAGTTGTGCTGGACGGTAAGCTGTACAATATTGAAGGCTCAAATCGCGTTGAAGGGAAGCTTGCAGACGGTGTATATGCAGTAGATGCTATTACGACGAGTGATAATGGAAATGCCACAGCAGATGACTATCCATTATTTGTTAAGACGAAACCAGCAGAAATAAAATCATTAGCTTTAAATAATGGAAAGCTATCATTTAAACTTGATGACCTGTACATCAATGCTAAAGAAACACTTGCAAGTTATGATATCAACTACAATGTTTCTGAATTTCTAAAAGCTAGCTATGAACTAAGCAATAATAAAACAGGTGAAGTCGTAATATCTGATGGTGGTGAAGGAACGATCGATATCAACGATAAAGGTGAATATCATCTCACATTAAACGTTGAGGACGTTGCAGGAAATAAAGCCAGCTTTAAGTATACGGTGAACACGAATACGAATGAGGTCTCAGAAGGACACAAAGACATCAAAGATAACACTGGGACACCAGTTGATGAAGCTAAGACGTTAACAGACAGCGAAGTCAATCAATTTGTTAACGGAAAGCAAAAAGTATTAACAGTGGAAGGTGACAAAGCTGTAACTTTTACTAAATCACAGCTTGCTAAACTTTCACAGATGAAGAAGAATAAAAGTATCGTATTAAATACATCGCTGCACGCTGTCAGTTTAAATTCAGCAAACATGAATGAACTGAGCAAATATGGAGATGTAACGATACAGATTAAAAAAGTAGACAGCACATATCAGAATGCAGTTCAAGTACTGGTTAAAGCTGGAGATTCAGAAGTGAAATCATTAGCACGACCTTATGCATTATATATTAAAGGAAACAGAGGACTGAATGTATATAATGCAGACGCTAACCAACGCGTCGCAAGTAAGTACGATAAGAAGCTTGGACAATATGGTATCCAGGTTACACAATTTAATACATTTGGATTGAAGTAATATAAGCTCTCCCGAATTTATGTCGGGAGGGTTTTTTGTTTTAAAGGGGAGAGAATTGGTGTATGAAATTGGCATGGTGCCAAATTCGCATCCCCCTTGTGCCTCTATATAGTCGCCTTAACGCGTTAAATGATAGAAAATAGTTTCTAATAATCAGAAAATTATGGTAACATATTAATGTTGTAAAGAAAGGGGTTACATGATGAAATTTTTCGATGTTAGTGAAAATTGTATTAGCTGCGTATTTAACGAAAAAATCGCACCTGATATTAACAAATCTGTGATTGCTCTAAGTCGAGCGATCGAACAGACACAGATTGAAGGGATAACTGAACTGGTCAATTCATATAATACTTTAGTAATATATTTTAATGATGATATAACAACACATGATGAACTAAAGAAGCACATTTCAGAATTAAAGATAGCTGACAGTAATACTGAAAAGAAGCGTACGTTTGTAATACCTGTATGTTATGACAAAAAGTATGCGCTTGATCTGGAAGAACTTGCAGCAGCACATGAATTAACGACAGAAGAAGTGATTCAGATTCATTCTGAAAATGAATACTTAGTCTATATGCTAGGATTTATGCCGGGGTTCCCGTATCTTGGTGGTCTGGATGAGCGTATCGCGACGCCGCGTAGGTCATCTCCTAGAAAAGCGATTCCAGCAGGTTCTGTCGGTATCGCTGCGAATCAGACAGGAATGTATCCACTTCAGTCACCAGGAGGCTGGAATATTATCGGGCAGACACCACTGAAGCTCTATGACCCAAATAGAAATCCTGTCGTTTATTATGAAGCGGGTGATTATATTAAGTACGAACCGATTACGCTTGAACAGTTTGACGAGATTAAGCGTCAAGTTGAAGCGGGTACGTATGAGATACAAGTGAAGGAGGAGAAATGATGGGATTACAGGTTATTAATCCAGGGTTGTTCACGACCATTCAAGATCTCGGTCGATTCGGCTATCAGAATATCGGTCTTAGTCCTTCTGGCGGAATGGATTATCGTGCAGTCATGCTTGGTAATTTACTCCTAGGCAATGATGAATTTATGAGTATCGAGATGACGATGCAAGGGGGGATATTTAAGTTTGAAGAAGCATGTGCATTTGTGATTACAGGAGGTAATATGCTTGCGGAACTTAATGATACACCTGTAGAAAATCGTGCTGTACATAACGCTGAAGCCGGAGATATCTTAACATTCAAAGCAGTGAAGAACGGCTATAGAACGTATTTAACAGTAAAGAATGGCTTTAAGCTGGACAAGGTGAATAATAGTTATGCAACACACACTAAGATTGGTATCGGTGGTGTTGAAGGGCGTACATTACGTAAAGATGATATTCTCGAGTTCAATAAGCCTGAGCATAGCAAGACGCAGCGCTTAGCGACACATTTTATCGATAAGGTGAGTACGATCCGTTTTATACCTGGTCGTCAGTATAAACGTTTTAAAGATGTTCATGAAACATTGCTGAACACTTATGAAATTTCAAATACATCTGACCGTATGGGTATGCGTCTAGAAGGTGAACCGCTTCAAGTGAAGACGAACTATGACATTATTTCAGAACCTGTCCAATTGGGTAGCATACAAGTTGCATCTGACGGGCAGCCGATTATTTTATTGAATGATCGTCAGACTGTCGGTGGTTATGCGAAGATTGGGACGGTATACTTTGCAGATATCCCGACACTTGTACAAAAAGCACCTGGCAGTGAAGTACGCCTTGTAGAAGGAACGCTTGAAGAAGCGATTGAAGAGAAGAAGAAAATGATGAGCATTATTAATGAAGTTGGCCTACATGCGTATGATGTAAGACATACGAGTGGCAGAATCCAAAAATTAATACAAAGGGCGGAGTAAAATGAATTCAGAAAAGTTACAGCAGTTAATCGATATGATGAACGACAATGATTTAAAGGTCATTAAAGTAAAGTCAGGGAAAGATGAGTATTACGTAGAAAAAGCGGTGCAAGAAGTACAATACGTACCACAAGCACCTGTTGCAGGAGTACCACAATCACAAGTTCAAGCTGAACGAGAAACGCCAGGCGATCATGTACAAAAATCTCAGCTTGTCGGAACATACTATAATATGCAGGATGAAACATCGAAGGAACCTTTTATTCGTGTAGGAGATAAAGTGGAAAAAGGTGATCGCATCGGTATTATTGAAGCAATGAAAGTGATGAATGATGTCTTTGCAGATGTTGACGGTACAATCGAAGAAATCTTCGTACAAAACGGTACTGCTGTTGCATATGACGAGCCACTTGTACGTATTAAAGAGAAGTAAGGGGGAAATACGTTGAAGAAAGTTCTTATCGCGAATCGCGGGGAAATCGCGATTCGTATTATCAGATCATGTAAGAAACTCGGCATCAAGACGGTTGCAGTTTATTCTAATACCGACGCTGACAGCTTACATGTTGCACTTGCAGATGAAGCGGTTTGTATTGGCCCTGCGAGCTCAACAGAAAGTTATCTTAATATGAATAATATTATTGCCGCTGCAGAAATTACACATGCAGATGCCATCCATCCAGGATATGGATTCTTAGCGGAAAACTCTAAGTTTGCACGCCTTTGTGCTGAGCATGACATCGTCTTTATCGGACCGACGCCTGAGACTATCGACAAGATGGGTGATAAAGCAGAGGCACGTAAGACAATGATTGCTGCAGGTGTCCCAGTTATTCCAGGTTCTAAAGATGTCATTCCAACGATCGAAGAAGCCCGTGAAAAAGCGCGTGAAATCGGAGTGCCACTTGTGATTAAAGCGGTTGCCGGTGGTGGTGGTAAAGGGATGCGTATCGTGAGTCGTGAGGAAGATTTCGATAACTTATTCCATGCTGCAAAGAACGAAGCAAAGAAAGCATTCGGTGATGACCGTGTATATATCGAGAAATTCATTCGTACAGCACGTCATATCGAAGTTCAGGTCATTGGTGACGGTCATGGAGATGCTGTACATCTCTATGATCGTGACTGTTCGATTCAGCGTAACAACCAGAAGCTAATTGAAGAAGCACCTGCTGTTATCGTGCCGGACGAAGTACGCGTACGCATGACGACAGATGCTGTTAACGCTGCGAAAAATATTAGCTATCGCGGCGCAGGTACGCTTGAATTCTTATATGTAGAAGAAATACAAGAATACTACTTCCTTGAGATGAATACGCGTGTTCAAGTAGAACATACCGTAACGGAAATGGTCACTGGCGTTGATATCATTGAGGCACAGCTCAAGATTGCATTATATGATGAATTTGATCTGAAACAAGAAGACATTCAAATCATGGGCTTTAGTATGGAATGCCGTATTAATGCCGAAGATCCGAATCATGGCTTTAGACCGAGTCCAGGGAAAGTAACTGCATTACATCTTCCTGCAGGACCAGGGGTACGTATCGATACATTCTTATATCCTGACTGTATGGTATCTCCATTTTATGATTCGATGATCGGTAAATTCATTACATTCGATAAGACACGTGACCGCGCAATCAAGAAGATGCTTGCCGCACTTGATGAAACAGTTATTGCGGGATTCGAGACGAATTTAGATTACCAGTATCGTATCGTACAGCATCCAAGATATCATGAAAACTTAGTTGATATTAAATTCTTAGAGAAAAATCACTTCCTGGAGGGATAATATGTTCATTGACTTAAATGCGGATTTAGGCGAAAGTTTCGGTAACTATAAGATAGGCAATGATGAAGCGATTATTCCGTTGATTACTTCAGCAAATATTGCTTGTGGGATGCATGCAGGTGACTTTAATGTATTAAATCAGACGATAGAACGTTGTAAAGCACATGGTACAGGTATCGGTGCACATCCAGGATATCCAGACCTGCAAGGGTTCGGTCGACGTAACCTAGATATGACGTATGATGAAGTAGAAAACTTAATCACCTATCAACTCGGTGCCATCGACGCATTCTGTAAGAAACATGGTGTTACTATTAACCATGTTAAACCCCATGGTGCACTCTATAATGCGACAAGTGGTGATGAAGGACTGGCAAATGCTATCGTCAATGCCATCTACAACTTTAACCCGGAACTTAAGGTCATGGGCATCTCAGGTGGTACGCTCGTTAAAGCAGCAGAAAAGAAAGACATGACTGCAATCAATGAAGTATTCGCAGATCGTAATTATACAGATAAAGGGACATTAGTTTCACGCAAACAAGATAATGCGATGATTCATGAGCAATCTGAAGCGGTGGCACATGTATTACGTATGGTACGTGATAAACAAGTCAAAACAGTATCAGGTAAACTTATTGACCTTAAAGCAGATTCTATTTGTGTGCATGGTGACGGACCAGAAGCATTAGCCTTTGTAAAGGCAATTATCGAAGCATTACAGACCGAAGGAATCAAGATTCAAACCATATAACATAATCAAAGGGGAAATACTATGGAAAAACAAAACATGACAGCAGCACAGAAGCGTCTGCTCTTCGGTGCAATCTTCCTGATGGCAACATCAGCAATCGGGCCGGCATTCTTAACGCAGACAACTGTATTTACTGAAAAGCATCTTGCAAGCTTTGCCTTTGCCATCTTGATCAGTATTGTCATTGACATCGGTGCGCAGCTTAACATCTGGCGCGTCTTAACTGTGACAGGGAAACGTGGCCAGGATATTGCAAACGAAGTATTTAAAGGACTCGGAAGTTTCATTGCAATCTTGATTGTGATGGGCGGACTTGCGTTCAACATCGGGAATGTCGCTGGAGCAGGCCTTGGGTTCAATGCTTTATTTGGCATTGATGTACGTCTCGGTGCAGTGATTACGGCAATCCTTGCAATTATCATCTTCTCAAGTAAGAGTGGCGCTAAAATCATGGACGTCATCACTCAAATTCTGGGTGTACTCATGTTACTGACAGTAGCATTCGTAATGATTAAGACACAACCGCCATATGGAGAAGCAGTGACAAAGATGGTGATGCCGGATAATCCAGCAGCACTTATTATGCCGATCATTACAATCGTTGGTGGAACAGTAGGAGGATATATTACATTCGCCGGTGCCCATCGCCTGATTGATGATGGCATGGTGGGACAGAAGAACTTACCATTCGTATCACGTGCAGCAAACTTAGGGATTATTACAACAGGTGTGATGCGTTTCTTCTTATTCTTAGCAGTATTAGGTGTAGTGGCAACAGGTGTATCATTAAACCCTGATAACCCACTGGCATCAGCATTCCAGCATGCATTAGGACCAATTGGACCACGTATATTCGGATTAGTATTATTAGCAGCCGCATTAACATCGGTAATTGGTGCTGCTTATACGAGTGCATCATTCTTGAAAGGATTTCATCCGGTATTCTCGAAATATAACAATATTGTAATCATTATCTTTATCGTATTCTCGACAATCGTATTTGTAACAATCGGTAAACCTGTTAAATTATTAATCTTAGCAGGCGCATTCAATGGACTAATCTTACCGATTACATTATCAGCAATCTTGATTGCATCTAAAAATAAACGTATCGTTGGTGATTACAAACATCCAACGTGGCTACTTGTCCTCGGTGTAATTGCAGTACTTGCAACAATCGGCGCTGGGTTCTTCTCAATCCAGGCATTGATTGATCTATGGAATAGCTAATACTTACACCTCACATCAGTGAGGTGTTTTTTTGTCGTACGAAATGGACGCTATACCAATCTTGTAGGGTACAAATTCAAAAAATAGACTAACCTAAGAAAATAACATAACAACTATAAACTTACAAGAATATAATTTTGTTGACTCAGACTGTTGTGGCGAAAAAAATATACATGTATAATCTCAAATCTAAGACTTATTATTTCGAAATTAAAGGAGATGACCATGGAAAAAAGAAAAAAGCAAAAAATGACAGCAGCTCAAAGAAGATTACTATTAGGCGCAATTTTCCTGATGGCAACTTCAGCGATTGGGCCTGCTTTCTTAACACAAACCACAATATTTACAGAAAAATATTTAGCAAGCTTTGCGTTTGCGATTTTAGTAAGTATCATCATTGATATTGGTGCACAGTTAAATGTATGGCGTGTACTGACGGTAACCGGAAAACGAGGACAGGTGATTGCCAATGAAGTACTGCCAGGACTCGGAACTGTAATTTCAATACTCATTGTTCTTGGTGGTCTTGCATTTAATATCGGAAATGTCGCAGGTGCAGGACTCGGGTTTAATGCCTTACTTGGCATGGATGTGAAGGTTGGCGCGATCATTACAGGGATTGTAGCAATTCTTGTATTCTCTAGTCGACATGCACAAAAAGCAATGGATATTGTGACACAAGTATTAGGGATTTCTATGATATTGATTGTTGCCTTCGTTATGTTTAAAGTGAATCCACCATATGCTGAAGCAGCAACAAAAATGGTCTTGCCTGATAATCCATTTGCACTTGTGATGCCGATCATTACAATCGTAGGTGGTACAGTCGGTGGATATATAACATTTGCAGGAGCGCATAGATTGATTCATGCTGGAATGACAGGAAAAGAGAACCTACCGTTTATCACAAAAGCAGCAAACACGGGTATTGTGACAACAGGTGTGATGCGTACGTTACTATTTCTAGCTGTGTTAGGCGTAGTATCCACAGGGGTTAAATTGAATCCGGATAATCCACCAGCATCGGTATTCTATCATGCGCTTGGTGATATTGGCCCACGCATATTTGGATTAGTGTTACTAGCGGCTGCAATGTCTTCTGTAATCGGAGCAGCGTATACAAGTGCATCATTCTTAAAAGGATTCCACCCATGGTTTCTAAAGCATAACAATATCGTCGTCATATTATTTATCGTGATATCTACAACAATATTTTCATTTGTAGGGAAACCTGTTGAGCTACTGGTACTTGCAGGTGCGTTCAATGGACTCATCTTACCGGTGTCACTGACAGCGATACTCATTGCATCAAGAAAGAAATCGATTGTTGGGGACTATGAACATCCGAAATGGATATTCTGGCTCGGTGTATTTGCAGTCATCGTAACGATATTCGCAGGACTTTTCTCAATCCAAAGCATGGCTGAATATTTTGGATAATATAGATATGAACACAAGTAGTTGATTTTGCTACTTGTGTTTTTATAATGATTAAATCACTAAAGTTGATAGAAAAAAGAATTCAATAGATTCATTTTTATCTATTGAATTCTATATATTAAATATAATTTTCTATAAACATTTTGCAAGGGAAGTTTAGATATAAAATGACTGTGCTTGTAACAAGCACAGTCATTTTGCTATCTTAATTTAAATTGTTCGATTGCGTGACCAATCTCATCTCTGACACGCTGGAATTCTGACCATGCTTTACCAGCAGGGTCATCAAATCCCCAGTGTTCTTTCTTTACATTCGGTGGCAGAACTGGACAATTATTATCCGCATCACTACATAAAGTAACGACGAGGTCTGAGTTGTTTAGAATATCCTGATCGATCAAGTCTGATGTATGATGAGAGATATCAATTCCCACCTCTTTCATTGCTTCAATGGCTTTAGGATTCACACCATGTGTTTCAATTCCTGCTGAATAAACGTTCCATGTATCTCCTAGAATGTGCTTTCCCCATCCTTCAGCCATCTGACTGCGACAGGAGTTTCCTGTACAAATAAAATAAAGTGTCTTCTTCTCCATAAAAATCCCTCAAATCTTTAAAATAATATTAATGTTAAATAAAGTCCGAACAATGTAACGAATAAAACTGGAATCGTGATGACAATCCCTGTTTTAAAATATGTTCCCCATAAAATCTTCACACCTTTTTGTGAGAGTACATGTAGCCATAACAGTGTGGCAAGTGAGCCAATCGGTGTGATCTTAGGACCTAGATCCGAACCGATAACGTTCGCATAGATCATGCCTTCCTTTAATAATCCAGTTGCATCGGACTGGCCAATTGCAATGGCATCAATTAACACAGTAGGCATGTTGTTCATCACAGATGATAAGAATGCAGCGATAAAGCCCATACCCATTATGCTGCTGAACAAGCCATATGTAGAAATCGTAGAAAGCACATCTGCTAGCACGGTCGTGATACCGACGTTCTTAAGACCGAAGACGACGAGATACATCCCAATAGAGAAGAAGACGATGTTCCACGGTGCACCTTTAATAACTTGTCTCGTGTCAACAGCAGGGGACTTGCTTGCTAATACAATAAAGATAATTGTAATGACTCCTGCAATCAGTGAAACAGGGATATTGATAAATTCACTGCTTAAGTAACCGATGAAGAGAATAAATAGCACGATCCATGACATCTTGAAGAGTTTCATATCTTTGATCGCACTTTCAGGTGTCCCAATATTATCCGTATTAAATGTACGTGGTATCGATTGCCTGAAATATAACCACAGAACAACGATGCTTGCAACAAGCGAGAAGAGATTCGGAATGATCATACGGCTGACATATTCAACAAATCCGATGTTAAAGTAATCTGCAGAGACGATATTCACGAGATTGCTGACGATTAAAGGCAGTGACGTCGTATCTGCGATAAAACCACTTGCAATAATAAACGGGAAGATAACCTTCTGATTGAACCCGAGACGTCTCACCATGGCGAGAACAATCGGTGTTAATATCAGTGCCGCACCATCATTAGCAAAGAATGCAGCAACAATAGCACCAAGCAGCATAATATAGACGAACATCTTGAAACCATTACCGTGTGAGGCGCGGACCATATGGATGGCTGCCCATTCAAAGAAACCAATCTCATCTAATATAAGCGAGATGATGATCACTGCGATAAACGTAAGGGTGGCATTCCACACGATTCCTGTGACCTCAAGTACATCAGAGAAACTGACGACACCTGTAATAATTGCAATAATCGCACCGACAACTGCTGTAATACCGATGTCTAGACCTTTCGGCTGCCAGATAATAAAGACTAACGTAATAAGAAATATAGCAATTGCGACTGCTGTCATCACTGGCACGCACCTCTTTTCATCGTGTTACAAATACATGCTTCTTGCGATACACTCAGTGAAGATAAGTGATCGTTAATATCCTTCAGCTTATCGTGGTTCAGCTGATACATGCGTTTGTTACCATCTTTAAATGTCGTTACGAAACCTTGATCCACGAGTGTTTTCATATGATGGCTGAGTGTGGGTTGTGAAAACTGGAAGTGTTCGAGTAGATCACAAGCACAACGTTCACCACAAGAAAGTATATCCAATATTTCAAGACGACTCGCGTCAGACAATACTTTCAGTGTTGCTGCTAAAGCTTTATAAGTCATAATAAACCTCCTTGATTTAATACAAACATAGATTAACATCTATATAGATGAATGTCTATAAAAATCTAGAAAATTGTTCGTATGACTAGGGGTTAGCTGCGAACGACGCTAATTTCAAAAACTCTTTGTTAAATTTGAAATATTCTGAAAACTAAAGTAAACTAAAAGTGTAATTTTAAAAAATAAGGGGGATTTTGTATGGCGAAAAAGATTTTTGAAATTGACTTGACGAAGAAGATGCATGAGCAAAAATATCCGGGGCATAACAGATGGCATCCTGATATTCCGGCAGCATTCTCGGTAGAGCCTGGTGAGGTCTTCAAGATGGAATGTCTGGACTGGACAGATGGACAGATAAGCAATAACGATGATCCATCTGATATCGAAAAGGTAAACTTAAAGCGTGTCCATGTATTGAGTGGACCTGTTCATGTCAATGGGGTGGAGCCTGGCGACTTACTTGTCGTAGATATCCTGGACATTGGAACATTCAGTGCACATGAGTGGGGATTCAATGGAATATTCGCGAAAGAAAATGGGGGAAGCTTCTTAGTCGAACACTATCCGAAAGCTGCAAAGTCTATCTGGGATTTTGAAGGTATCTATGCAACGAGTCGTCACGTACCGAACGTTAAGTTCGCAGGAATTATACATCCAGGATTAATGGGTGTTGCACCAAGTCAGGAGATGCTAGATGAATGGAATCGCCGTGAAAAAGCATTAGTAGACACTAACCCGAATCGTGTACCAGCGCTTGCAGAGCTGCCAGATCCAGATTCATGTGTGCTCGGAACACTTAAAGGAGCGGACTTCGATCGCGTAGCAAAAGAAGGTGCGAGAACAGTGCCGCCTCGTGAAAACGGTGGGAACTGTGATATTAAGAACTTATCAAAAGGTTCACGCGTCTATTTCCCAGTATTCGTTGATGGGGCGAAGCTATCAGTAGGAGATCTACATTTCTCACAAGGTGATGGAGAGATTACATTCTGTGGAGGAATTGAAATTCCTGGATGGATTGAACTTAAAGTCCATGTGATTAAAGGTGGCATGGAGAAATATAAGATTAAGAAGAACCCGGCATTCCAACCAGGGCCAGTAATGCCGCATTATAATGAATATCTCGTATTCGAAGGGATCTCTGTTAATGAATTCTCTGGAGACCAGCTTTACCTTGACGCCAACACTGCATACCGTAATGCCTGCTTAAATGCGATTGAATTCTTGAAGACATGTGGCTATACAGGAGAACAAGCATATATGTTACTCGGGTCAGCACCTGTACAAGGGAATATTGGTGGCATAGTAGATATTCCAAATGCATGCTGTACGTTATCTCTACCTAAGGAAATCTTTACAAATAATATTATTCCAAAGATTGATGAATAATGCCGAAGTATACATTTGAATGTCCAGCATGCGGACAATATGATACGTGGAAATCAATGAATAGCAACTTGAAAGAGGATGAATGTCCGGAATGTTCTCAAGTGACATCGAGAGTGTTCAAGAGTTTCAGAACAAACCATATGGACCCGAAGTTATATAATCGAATTAACGCAGGCATGACACCGAAAGTCGTTAAAAGAGAAAACTTACCGACGAGTAATATTAAAAATTTGAATAAGAATAAGAATCCAATGTCTTGGACAGTATAATTGTGACACCTCACACATGTGGGGTGTTTTTTTGGTAAGGAATTAAGGTGTGAATTTGGCACGACGCTAATTTCAAGATAGAAAACAATTTCAACCGATCTTCCATTAATTCCTAGTGTTGTTCTAAGTTTTACAAATGTCCATAGACAAATCATGAATTTACACGCGATGATTTTAATTTTTAAAATTTTGACTTACTTTCATCATGATTTATTCACATTTATATACAAATAAGGCATCTCCCTTCCTATAAAATTATCATTGTAATTATTGATTAGGGGGAATACAGATGAAAAAGACAACAGTGCTACTTGCAACATCATTACTACTTGCGGCGTGTGGTAATGCAGAAACGAAACAATCGGAACAGACGAAAGAGAAGACGGCGGCTAAGACTGAGCAGATTAAAGCGGACCAGCAGACGACTAAAGTAGACGGCTATTCTTTAAAAGAGCCGAAAGAAGATACAAAATGTGCTGCGTGTGATATGAAAGTCTATCAAAAGTCTGATGCTATGGGTAAATATTCAGCACAAGCGATAGGAGAAGATGGTAAGAACTATTTCTTCGATGACCTGTTCTGTCTCTTAAACTATGAGCGTAAGTCGGACAAGAAGATGAAAGCGAAGTTTGTACGTGACCACAAGACATCAGAATGGATCAATGTCAGCGATGCGAAGTTTGTTAAAGGTGAGATTAAGACACCGATGAATGTGGGTATCGCGAGCTTTAAAGAAGATAAGGATGCACAGGCATTCGCACATGAGCATCATACTGAAGTAGAGCAGCTTGCTGCTGTTGATCAGAAAGCGATGATGCGCTTTATGGAGAAGCACAAAAAGATGAAAGATATGAATGAAAGTCACGAAAGTCATGAACATCACAGTGAATAGAACAACGAAGGGACAGATAATCTTTATTTGTCTCTTTCTTGCGATTATTCTGTGTCATATGGATGCACATGCGAACGTGCATAGCGAGAAAATTGTGACAGAACCAATTCATATTACTAAGGATCATACGACGATTAAAGATGTAACGATACGTTATTCTGGTTCTGCACCACCGATCACCATTTCGAATAGCCGCGACGTTACACTAAAAAATATTAAGATAATCGGCAATGGAAAAGCAAATGGAATTCATATTGAGAATTCATCACAAATAAAACTGGATAATATAGATATCTCTCATACAAAGGATGGCGTCTACCTTGAACATGTTGAACGCGTTAATATGCGCAATATATCTTCTAGAAATAATCGGTATGGCATCCATTTCATGTATGTAAATCATGGTGAACTAGAGCGCAGTGTCGTACGCAATAACGTTACAGGTATTATGCTGATGGTATCTGACAACATTAAGATTACACATAATAAGATTGTGGATCAGCAAGTATTGAACGCAACAGGGATGACGCTCTATAAGAGTACGGATATACACGTAAAGAACAATCAGTTCATTCAAAACAGTACGGCTCTGAGCGTACAAGAGATGACAAAGAGTCATATTACTAAAAATGATTTCGAACGTAATCTCAATAGTATCGAAATTTATCAGTCGGATATCCCGATACAGGACAATCGTTTCAGCAATAATATATCGATTGCGAATATCGATGAACAGCAGCATCAGTTCCGCAATAATATGTATGACGACCCATCTATAATGGATCTGGATGGTGATGGCATAGGAGATACACCGAAGCGTTTCAGCAACTTATTAGGAGAGACGATGGTGAAGGATACAACATTAAATTTCTTTCAGAATGGCCCGCTTCACATTCTGCTGCAATGGATAGAAGATAAGAGTATTACGTTAGAATCCGGTTATCAGGATACAAGTCCACAAATGCTATCTCGCAATATACAACTTAACATTTGGCTCCCCATTCTATTATGCAGCTTAGCAATCATTCTATTAACATTAAGGAGGATACGATGAAATATATCATTACATTATTGATTACAGCAATTCTGCTCGCAGGTTGTGGCAAACCTGACTTAAGTCCACGTGACATCAATCAGAAGACAGATAAATGTGTCGTATGCAATATGATGATCGATCATCCGGAGCAGGCAGCGCAGATGATCTACAAAAACGAAGATCATCTGATCTTTGATGATATCGGCTGTATGATGGAACATTATAATAAAGAGAATAAAGACGATATCGGTATGATGTATGTGAAAGACTACAAGAAAGATAAATGGATAGACGCAACGAAAGCATTCTATATCTACAATAAAGATATCTGGACTCCGATGAACTATAGTGTAGCAGCATTTGAAACAGAAGCGAATAGAAATACTTTTATGAAAAAGTATAAAAATAGCAAACAGCTGCAATTCAATGATCTGAAATCATTTAAGTGGGGCATTCACGCATGATCTGGATGGAACTGAAACAAAGTCTGCGTAATCCGGTGTTCTATATCACAGCAATCATCTATATCATTACATTTATACTCGCAAGCTTATTTCAAACAGGGACAGAGCACTCCAATCTATTTCAGATGAACTATGCGCTCAGTATTGAACTGCTGATCGTCCCATTATTCATTCTATCTATCGGCAGTATGACCGTAGCACATCATAATGAAACAGGATGGCTGAAGTTACTAAAGACTTATCCGATGCGTTATAGAAGCTATATATTCGGCCACTATATTACTATCGTACTGCTCTATACAATGATGCTCGCCATCAGTATCGTGATGGGTATCATTATCGGTGTACATATGGAATTCGTCTTCATATTACTATCATTCATCATGATTCTCATATTCTCAAGTATCGCAGTATGGATTGGCATCATCTCAAGAAATCGACTCAGTGCAATTGGTATTGCACTCTGTTTCTGGACGCTGTGGCTACTCATCATCCCATTTACAATCATTGCATTGAATGATCAATTGAACCGACAGATGCTCTTTCAAGCATTAGTAGCAAATATTCATCTCAATCCAGTCGACCTTATCCGCATGCTGTACTATTACTGGACAGAGCAACTCGCATTACTTGGACCAGGATTCTACAATTACAGTAACTGGCTGAAAGGCATTGGTCACTACATCCTATATATCAATATTATGTTATTTATCGGTGTACCGCTCGTATTGAGCTATATTACGATGTTAAGGGTGAGGAGAAGTAAATGATAGACATACAGCAATTACAATTCAAATATAATAAACAGAAGACATTCGGGCCCGTCACAATGCATCTCGGCATAGGTAAAGTGCATGTGATGATAGGAGAGAATGGTGCTGGAAAGAGTACACTCATCAAACTCATGCTTGGTGAACTAAAAGCGAAGACAGGCACATTTCAAGTACCAGAACAAATCAACTATATGCCTGATGACCTGCAGTTTCCCCCATACTTGAAAATCAGCGAAATCATTAAGATGCTTCAAAGAATTAAAGGAAGCACATCAAATGATGCATTAGCACAAGTTGGACTAGATGATAATCGAGAACAATTTGTTAAATCATTATCTAAAGGCATGCGACAACGCCTCAACCTCGCACAAAGCTTAATTGGAGACGCAGCATTTATTATTATGGATGAACCGACAAATGGTTTAGATCCATTATGGATATTCAAGCTGCAGGATATAATTCGTGAGCAAAAGGCACAAGGGAAGACGCTATTCATAACGACACATCAACTCGATTTTGCGCAGGCAATCGCAGATGAACTGTATGTTCTGAGAGATGGACTGATTGTCCATCAGTCTGAGAATCACTTTGAGGATGTCGAATCGCTGATTAAGCTCTATCGTGGCATATGATAGGGGAGCGAAATTGACATGGCGCCAATTTCGAGGCGGAAAATGAGCGTGAATTTGGCATGGGGACAATTTCGAAGCGGAAAATGAGCGTGAAATTGGCACAGCGCCAATTTCAAGGCGGAAAATGAGCATGAATTTGGCACGGCGCCAATTTCAAGGCAGAAAACATACGCGAATTTGGCACGACGCCAATTTCAAAAATAGAGAAACCCACCACAATTAGTGATGAGTTTCTCTTATTTTAATACAACAATTCACTTTCTTTAATATCCGTGATAAACATATATCCTGGTGCATGAGTAATCATCATTTCAGGCTTAACATTCAGACACACTGACTGAGGTGTTACGCCGCATCCCCAGAATACAGGAACCTCGCCGTCGCGTATCTCTACAGCTTCCCCGAAGTCAGGGTTATTAATATCTTTGATGCCGATTACAGCAGGATCGCCGATATGAAGCGGAGCACCATGTGCACCTTTGAAATGCGTTGTAATCTCAGACGCTCGAATCGCCTGAGCCATTGTCATCGGACGCATGCTCACTGTTGTAGGTCCGTGGAAGACACCACTTTGTTCAGTAGGAATATTCGTAATATACATCGGCACATTATGACCTTCCTCTATATGACGCACGGGAATATCAGCATCAAGCAACGCATGCTCAAATGTAAAGCTACAGCCAATAATGAAAGCTACCATATCCTCACGATATAGATCCTTAATATCATGACGCGTCTCAACATGCACGCCATCACGATAGACATAGTATTCACCCACATCAGTGCGAATATCCGCATCAGGACCATACTTCGGAAAAGAAAATTCCCCAACCTCAGTAATATCTAGTAAAGGACAAGACTTTGGATTACGGTAACAGAACTTAAGGAAATCATAAGCATAACGTTCAGGCAATATCACAACATTCGCCTGGATGTATCCCTTAGCCATGCCAGACGTATGCTGGATAAGTTTATTATCGCGAATCAAAGCGCGAATTTCAGATGGTAGAGCAGATTGTAAATTCATAGTAGCACCCCTTTGTGAATAGTTTATAATAAGTGTATAAAACTTTTAATATCTGAAAAATTGGTAAGTTATACAATCAAGTTAGCCACCTAAGGTGGAAGATACATTAATGGTTTATAAAAAAATACGCCATGACGAATTCATGTTAATATTGTAGTTCTCACACCGACAATAAAGGAATGAATTCGTATGACGC
>NZ_JBVGOY010000071.1:0-267 GCF_058188655.1 Macrococcus sp. CoH-51_TC_04 | reverse complement strand
ACTATAGGATGTTCTATCGCTATCGAAAGCAGAAGGGCAATGAGCTGGAAGAATGGGTTGTAGTGGTCATCCATCCCTCTGTACTTTGGGAGTTGCCGTGTGCATTCTGTACAACGAATGCGGCATCAAATCGAGTTTCAAATGTCCCTATCGATCAGCGGACTGGATTAGATGCGTTTCAGGCGATGTATGACGATTTTGACGATATAGTCCGTGCGGACCTACGATTGATGGACTACCTCCCGACCAATCCACAGGCCGAAGTAT
>NZ_JBVGOY010000070.1:0-268 GCF_058188655.1 Macrococcus sp. CoH-51_TC_04 | reverse complement strand
ACATTGACCCGGGCCGAGATCGCGACGCTGATTAAACAACATGTCGCAAATTACTGGCGTGAAAAGATGTATGCGGTCAGCGCCGAAGTCGGTCTCAATAAAGGCGGTTCTCTACGTGCCGACATAATGGCGGTGCACGTCAAAAACGAAATCGTCATGGTAGAAGTCAAATCCTCATGGGCTGACTTCAAAGTCGATAATGACAAAGGCAAGTGGCGGAAGTATCTGCCATTTTGCAATCGCATGTACTTTGCATGCGGTGCTGCCA
>NZ_JBVGOY010000008.1:0-89847 GCF_058188655.1 Macrococcus sp. CoH-51_TC_04 | reverse complement strand
CGTTCAATGATATACCTATATTTTATCAAAAAAAGACTGTAAACTTCATCTCCGAAGGAGACTTTGTCTACAGTCTGAGCAGCTGCATTAATTACGCAGCTGCTTTATTTTGTCCTTTATTCTTGTTTTTAGTATAAACAATTGTCCTTTAACAGGGTGATGTAAAATATAGTTCTTCAATTCAAGGTGATGTGCTTTGATATAGTGTTCGAGCTGTTGTCGCTCCGATTTATTACCATACAGTGTTACAAAGAGCACGATTTGATTTAGGCTCTGATTGTTGTAAGTGTTTGTTCTCATTTCTTCGATATAGCGAATTACATCATCGATAAACTTTTCATCATGCTCAACACGCAAAACGTGTTTGATTAAATAACTGACAATCAATTCGTCCATTCTATAGCTATAATATTGCATAAGCTCCTGTGAATTTTGTGAGGTTGCCAGTAGATCAAAGACACGTTGACGTGCTTTTATAGCATCTTTAATATATTCAGAGCCGTTTTGATAGCTTTGAGTGATGGATCCGGTGGATATGTGATAATAATAGACAACTTTATCCGTTACAAAGACACGATTCATCAGGCATTTAATATTAAAGGCATGTTCCTCACAGAATGTAATATCCTCATCAAACTGTGATAATATATCTCTACGGTATAACTTTGCTCCTGGTCCGATTGACTGCATCAATTCCGGTGATCGAGATAACGTTGTCGATCCTGACGTGTAGGTGTGGCTTTTAATTGGAATTAATTTGTTTGATTTCATATGCTGTATGTGTCCTACATAAACATCATGTGCTGGTTGTGTCTGTATCAGTTGTTTAAAATGCTCAATCACACCTTCAGCAAGTGAATCATCACTATCTAAAAACATCACGTAATCTGAGGTCGCTGCAATGATTCCTTTATTTCGTGCTTTAGCCGCGCCTTGATTGTCTTGATGTATATAGATGACTTGTTTGCTATTTTGATGTTGCCATAATTTAATCTGCTCGCGACTTTGATCGGTAGAGCCATCATCCACACAGATAATGTGATCTGCTGCTCTCGCAGAATCAAGCGCACGTGTTATTGTATTTTCCGCGTTATATACAGGTATAATGACCGTTATCACTGTAATCGCTCCTTTATATACTGAATGATGTCTTGTGTTGCATGCTGCGTCTGATAGTTTGTCCATCCATCTGTATCGATGCGTTCAATATGCGTTAGCTTCTGCTGTAATGCTTCAACTGTATATGCTTTTATTTCTTGTGGCAATGCATAGTAGTACTGATTTAATCCGCGTGAAGCTTCATATTCCGCTTCATCCGGCACATATAGCATGACACGCTTTCCTTTATACAGTGCTTCTATCGCAAGTGAACTATAATCTGTAATAATAATATCTGCAAGATTCAAGCACGCATCTAAAGTTAATTGCGAAATTTCGGTATCCGTCTCATAATTATGGTCTGAAGGGTGTGCACGGATGCGTAGGTTTTTCACGTGTTCATGCTTAAGTTTATCGCTTTCCTTCAACGTGTAATCTCGGTATGTCGGAACAAATAGTACTGTATCGGCTGCACTTTGTGATGCAGTTGAATATTCAAGTCTTGGGAGTCCGGTTTTAATAAAGTTCTTATTGGATGCATTCAATGATTGTTTAAATACTTCTATCATATGATCACCCGCAACGATATAACTATCTGTAAAGTCATATACATCTTTATATTGCTGGACCATCTTGGTGTTTGATACGTCTACAGAACGATCTTCAAGTCCGAATCGTTTCAATGCACTGGATGCATGCCATATTTGAATGACTTCTTGATCTCTATGCTTTGTAATAGCACCGAACATTAAATAGTACGTATCGATCAGTATAACTTTCGCACGTTTCACCGCCTTGATATGCTGAAATACATATTTATTATTTAATGGAATCGCATTAATGTTATGATAATTTAATTGTTTCTTTACAACATCGTTATACTTCGGATGATATAATAGAGAAATATCGATTTTTTGTGAAGCGAGTTGCGTTATTATCGGTAATAGATCTTCTGTAAATGTCATTGTTATTACGATATGATTTGGTCTCGGCCTGGTAACAATGAATCGATCTAACAGTTTTAATAGGGTTATATAGCTCGCTTTGATTAATGTTCTCATACTACACCTCAGTCAGGAGTTTATCATGCAATCATTTACATTTTTAGTTCACAATATATATTATATCGGCGGAACAACGAGAGCCATCATTAATCTTGCAAATACATTAAGTACACGAGGTCACGATGTAACACTGTTATCTGTATTTAAAAGTAAAACTTCGCCTGCTTATCCGATTCACGAAAATATAAATGTTGAATGTATTATTGATTATAGTAATAAATTAAACATTGTGCCAATGATTATGAACAGAATTCATACATTCACACCATTGCTGAAGCCAAAAGTGATTCAGCCTGATGAACCCGGTTTAAATCAGTTCTCATCATATATTGAACGTAAGATCATACAGGCTATCCAGCATGTTGATACTGACTTTCTTGTCGGAACACGTGCAACGTATAATATATTAATTGCACAGTATAGCCGTACAACCACTATCGGTATGGAGCATATGCACTTTAATGCACATCCAGAACGTTTACAGTCTTTAATAAAATCTACATATTCTAACTTAGATTACATTACAACGTTAACGGATGAAGATCGTAATATCTATTCATCATTTCATCCGAACGTGTTTACATTGCCAAATATTATCCCAGAAACTACTTATCATCGAGATGAACAACCGATCATCTCAAGTCTTGGGCGTTTAGAACACGAAAAAGGATTCGATCTGTTTATAGAGAGTATCTATCATATCGCGCCTTCATTACGTGAATATGACTTTAAAGTAAATATATACGGTGAGGGCCATGAACAGAGTCAATTACATGACATGATCACTCATTATCATCTCGACGATATTATCTCCATTCACCCCATGACACAGGATGTTGCATCTATATATCGTAGAAGTATGATTGTAGCAGTGCCCTCTCGTTCTGAAGGGTTTGGTATGGTGATTCTTGAGGCCATGCAAGCAGGTTGTAACGTGGTGAGCTTTAATGCACCTATCGGACCGAAAGCATTACTCAATGAAGATAATGCGATGGTAGTAGATTGCTTTAACACGCAGTTATTCGGAGAAGCTATGCTTACCCTTATTCATGATACACAGTTGCGACAGCATCTTAAACAAGGTGGCTATGCAACAGTCGTTCAGTTCTCTGAAGATGGGATATATAACATAATAAGACGTCAATTACTTTAAAATAAACTAAAGTTGTAAATGCTCTTCTATGCCTTTATAATTAAATAGTTTATTAATTTGAAAATAGGAAGTGTAACAATGAATAGAATATTTAAATGGATGCTTATACTATTGTCACTCAGCCTGATTGCAGTCCCTGTCGCTTATGGTGCTTATCTATATCATTCAACAAAGACGGCAATCGATACATCCTATAATAAAGCATACGAAAAGTCTCAACTGCGTGATAAGACCGTTAATCCTTCCGTAGATAATTTCTCTATTCTGTTCCTCGGTATCGATGACAGTCCTGAGCGCCGCGACAATGGTCAGAAGATAAGCGAGGCACGTACTGACTCTATGATTCTCGCGACATTTAACCGTGATGACAAACAAGTCCGCCTGATTGGTATACCGCGTGATACACTAAGTTACATTCCATCTGTTAAGATGTATGATAAGATTACGCATGCGCACGCTGAAGGTGGTCCTAAAAGTTCAGCAGATGCTGTGGAGCAGAAGTTCAATGTACCAGTAGATTACTATGTAAGAGTGAACATGCAGGCGTTCGTTGACATTGTGGATGAACTTGGCGGTATTACGTTCGATGTGCCGTTTGATATCGACGAACCGACGAAGAATGACAAAGGCAGAATTAAGATAGAGAAAGGTCGCCGGCTTCTAAATGGCAATGAAGCTTTAGCCCTTGCCAGAAGCAGAAGTGTAGACACCGATCTTGGTCGTGGTAAACGTCAGATGGAGATGATTGTTGCACTGGCTAAGAAAGCGAAAGATTCAGGTTCAATCAGCAAGCTGGACGATCTGATAGAGATTCTTGGTAACAATGCAAAGCATAACTTAACGTTTAATGATATCAGTGCGCTGGCACAGTATTATGCTTCAAATGATGTAAAGTTTACACAACGTCAGCTTCAAGGCACGGATTATATGTATAACGGTGTTTATTATTATAATCCAGTAATGGAAGACGTCTATGATATTTCTAAACTACTGCATGAAGACCTTGAGCTTAAGATGACTGAAGAAGATGACCTGCTGGACTACCAGGTACGTACGCTTTATAATGATCTCATTCCTTTGATGGAGCTGGACAGAGAAGAAGTTCGAGATGCTTATGAAAATACTAACGACAGCAGCGAATCCCCTTCACCAGAGTTTGATGATACTACAAACAGCAGTGAATCTCCTTCACCGGAGCTTGATGATACTATAGACAGCAGCGAATCCCCTTCACCAGAGTTTGATGATACTACAGACAGCAGTGAATCTCCTTCACCGGAGTTAGATAACACTACAGAAACTGTAGTGCCAGAAAACAATCTTAATAGTGAAGCAACTATAGAAGAACAGATAGATACGAATATTTATTAAGGGAGGCCCCTATGACACGCAAAACTTATGAGAAGTATCAGCATATTGATAAAGTTTTTGATCGATTAGAAACAATCATGATCGAGAACAAAGACAGAGAGAATTTGCGTAAAGATTTCTTTTACGTGAACGATTATCACCGTCAGAACTATGAAGCATTACTCATCTATTATGGAGATGCCAGCGAAAATCCGCTCATGGATGGCGCCTGCTATATTGTAGGAATTCCTGAAATCTTTGAGCAGCTTAATATATTCGATTATGATGTGCCACTGGATTTCGTATTTGATGACGGACACTTAAGTGAGAACTTTAAATCAATTGATGTGCATTATCAGTATTTAATCGCAGCTGCGCTTGAAGTTTCTGACGTTCAGATCTTCAAACCTTCCGGCTTTGCGATGGGTATGAATCACTGGAATATTAATACGATGAAGCTCTTCTGGCAATACACAGCAATCATCAGATTAGAAGCGCTTTAGACGATTAGGACTTATACACAGTATAAGTCCTTTTTATTATGTACAACTTTAGTTCTTTACTCGATATATATAGTGATAATGACCAGGGCCGTATCATCAAGATTGGTGTTGCAAATGTTAAGGGATTATTACAAATCATTAAGCTTATATACTAAATTTTTCTGACAGTATATAATTACATTGTTAATAAGTTCATATTAGAAAGGAAACTTACATGGATAATAAATTTTACTACAAAACACCTGCTGCACTGTTAATGATGCTTGCTGGAGGAACAACGGTGGCGCATGCAGCTGAACAAACACAAGTAACACCTGAAAAAACACAGACTGATATCACACCTACAACAGCAACAAAGACTGTACAAGAGACTGCGACATCGCCTGCACAGCAGCCAACACCAGCACAAGCTGTTCCAGTGAAGACTCAGACGGCGACTGTAGATGTAAAATCTCAATACAGCTTGTCTCAAGCAGGTAAAGCTGCGACAACTTCAACATCTAAATCGACTGCGACAACGCCTTCGTCTACAACGGCGCCTAAGACGACTGCCACTCCGTCACCTTCATCTGCAGATAAAGCACCTGCTGTTCAAGCAGATACGACAGCTGAGAAACAAAGAGCGACCGTTGCTAAGGTGAACACTTCAGTTACACCCACGACACCGACTGTAGAGCAGGCAGCACCCGCTCTAAAATCTGTGAACGCTACTACGCAGTCGACTGCACCTCAAACGACTGCTGCAGCCAATAAGACGGCTACCGCTTTAAAATCTGTGAACGCTACTACGCAATCGACTGCACCTCAAACGGCTGCTACAGCCAATAAGACTGCACCTGCTCTAAAATCTGTGAACACTACTACACAGTCGACAGCGCCTAAGACAGCTGCTTCAACACTTAAGACTTCAGCAACACAAAGTAACATACAGGCGCAAGCACCAAAGTCCATCAAGGCACGTACTTTAACCAATAAATCAAATGTCAGAACGTTAAAGGCTCAAAGTCCTTCAAACATGTCAGTAAATGAATATATCAAATATAATAATTATCAAGTTCCTCAATATGAAACACGTTATTTCAAGGATGCACCACAGATTGCCTATCGTAATGGTGTTGCGAAGCCTGAAGGAATCGTCGCTCATGAAACCGCCAATCCAAATTCAACGATTGAAGGCGAGATTTCATATATGTCGCGTAATATTAATAACGCATTTGTTCACGCTTTCGTTGATGATAATAACATTATCGAGACAGCGAATACAGATTACTTATCATGGGGAGCTGGCGGTGTATCGAATTCTCGTAATATTAATGTTGAGCTCGTGCGTGTATATGGTAAGGATCGTTTCAGTAAGTCTGTTAATAACTTAGCAGATTACTTGGCGACGAATCTCATTTACTATAAGTTACCGGTTGATAATGCACATAACGACGGTAAAGGTACCGTATGGTCACACCAGGCCGTTTCAAACTATCTCGGCGGTACGGATCACTCAGATCCCGTTGGCTGGTTCGCTGAAAACAACTATACCTTTAATGAGTTCTATAGTCTTGTACAGGAGAAATATAACTATAAGTTAAATGGTACGAAACCTACGCCTCCCGTTACAGTGCAACCGACGCCACCAAAGCCTGCTGAGACGGTTAAGGGTACAGTAACAACTTCAAGCGCTCAGATGATGGCGCGCGTCAACAGCACGAAGGCGAAAGTCTATGCTTCTGTTGACAGTGCAACGGGTGTGAGTGCGGGTCAAAAGGCCGGCAACACTTACTATGTGAATAAGAAAGCGACATTAAACGGCAATACGTACTATGCGCTTACAGACGAAACGAAAACGCCACGTGGCTGGGTAAAAGCAAATGATACGACTGCAGTGAATCGCAGTGCTGAAACGACGGTTACGGGCAACTTTAATGTTAACAACCAGGCAACGAGTCTCTACAAGACGCCTTGGGGTACAGCGAGTCAAATTGTTACAAACTTAAAATCACATGTCGGCAAGAAGTTTACACCTACAAAGAAAGTCACTGTCGGAAAGACGAACTACTACTTCGGTACGGTGAACAATTTAACAGGATGGATTAACTTTAACGAACTGACACTGAACGCCCCTAAACCGGTTGTTAAGCCTGCACCACAGCCGATCAAGGTGTCTGCAGCTCAGATGGTTGCTAAAGTTAAACTTCCAACTTCTAAGATCTACGCCTCAGTTGATCAGAAGTCAGGTGTTAATGCATCAGATAAGGCGAACCGTACGTATTATGTGAATAAGAAAGCAACGTATAACGGAGCAACCTACTATGCATTAACAGATGAGCTAAAGATCCCGCGTGGCTGGGTGAAAGCAAATGATGCTGTAGTCTCAAGCCGTTCTTCAGAAGTTAAGATGAATGGTAAATATAAAGTAAACAGCAAAGCAACTTCGTTATACAGCATGCCAGATGGTACGATGAAACAAGTTGTAAAGCAGTTAAAACCCTTCATCGGCAAATCATTTACACCTTCTAAGAAAATGACGGTGAATCAGTCTGTCTATGTTTATGGTACATTAAATAATATTAGTGGCTGGCTGAAACAGCATGAAATTTCAGTAGACAGAACCCCTGTCATCACAAAGTCTAAACCGGTGAAACTGATTGGTCGTACAGCACCGAAACAAGTGTTGATCTATAAAGACCTCAAAACAATCAAACCTGTTACAAAGCTTGTTGATACTCAAGTCTATGTAAACGAAACTGCGAAACGTAACAACGAACCGTACTATAAGGTAGCAGATAATAATAAGGTACTTGGATGGATCAGCAGCAAGTTTATCAAGACGGTACCGACCGCTACGGTCAGCTGGACAAAGTCCGCACATACAGTGAAGAAACCGACCAGCTATATCTATAATATTCCAAGTGGTGCGAACAAACAGCGTACCGATAAACTGTCTGCTGTTAAAGGGGGTACACTGCAAGTGATTCGCACGGATAAGGTCGGCCGTACGTTATGGCATAAGGTCATCTATAATAACAACAAGATCGGTTATGTATCATCCAGTGACTTATTCACGCAGAACATTACGAAGCTGAAATCACCGACAACATTATCTGCTGCAGTCAAAAAGCAGATGAACCTTGCTAAAGTTCATGCAGGCAGCGCACCTAAAGTTGTGTTCAGTACGTCTAAGAGCGCATACAATGTACGCAACGCTACAGCTGCTGAAGTTACAAAGGCAATGCGTACGCAAGATAAACTAACAGACCCTGTAATGAAATATCAGTTCCTGGACCTTGGTAAATCAGAAGGCATCAACGCAAAGACATTAGACAAGCTGCTTGTCGGTAAAGGTGCACTTGCCGGACAAGGCCGAGCATTCGCTAAAGCAGCACAGCAATTCAACATCAATGAAGTCTACCTGATTGCCCATGCGATATTAGAGACGGGTCATGGTTCAAGCAGGCTAGCAAATGGACTTAGTATCAACAGCACGAATACTGCGACTACTTCAAAAGGCACGAAGTACTTTAATATGTACGGTGCAAAGGCTGATGATAACAACCCAGAAGTCGGCGGCATTAAATATGCTAAAGCACAAGGATGGGATAATCCGTCTAAAGCGATTGTCGGCGGTGCAAAGTATGTCAGAAGTGCTTATATCGATCATGGTCAGCGTACATTACATCAGATGAGGTGGAATCCAGCAAATCCTGCAACCCATCAATATGCAACTGATATTAACTGGGCAGCGAAGAATGCAGCGATTATCGCTAGCATGTACAAGACATTAGGTTTAGATGCAGTGAACTATGTCATCCATGAATACTAATCTTCAAGCTTACAAGCAACAATCCAAGACCCGAATGATACAGTGTTTTCTGTATCATTCGGGTTTTATGCTGTATTCCTTTATCGCACAATAAAAAGAACAGCAAGAATACGCAATTCTTGTGGTCCTGCAATTTAATGATTAAAAGGAATGAATAACGGCTATAGTAGTTATTGGTTAGAAACGAAATGTATAATCTATTCCAATATAAGATATCGTTGCAAACTATATCATTTGAAAGGAGTAAACCATGACAAAACAAAGAGAGTTCTATTTCGATAATGCGCGGCTTTACCTCATCATTCTCGTTGTATTTGGTCATTTATTACGTTCATACATTGATGAGAGTCCGTTCTTATATGCACTTTATATGTTTATCTATAGCTTTCATATGCCTGCATTCGTTCTCATTTCCGGTTACTTTGCTAAAGGTATTCATAAACCTGGCTATATTAAGAAGGTCACAAAGAAACTGCTGGTCCCTTACATCATCTTTCAGACTTTCTATGCTGTTTATTATTATGTCATCGATGATGTGTCGACGATTAAATTAAACCCTTTCGATCCACAATGGGCGATGTGGTTCTTGATGAGCTTATTTTCATGGCAGCTGATATTGTTCTTTATTAAAGACATTAAGCCTCAGATCGTGCTGCCTATAACGTTCTTCATTGGTATCGCAGCAGGTTACTTTGACTTTATCAACAACACGTTAAGCCTGTCCAGAACGCTTGTATTCCTGCCGTTATTTCTTATCGGTTATTATGCTCAGCCTGAACACTTTAAACATGTCAGAGATAAGCGCTATGTGTTATTCTCCATAATTACATTGCTTTTTGTCTTTATCTTCTATATGTGTTTTAAGATTGATTTCAGCTGGCTGTTCGGTAGTAAACCTTATGCATCACTGGAAACACATACACCAGATATATATAGTGGCCTTAAACGCGCAGCAGTGTACGTGATCATATTGATCAGTACGGTAAGTTTCTTGAATATTGTGCCGAACAGAGAGCTCAGATTGACTTATATCGGTTCGAGGACGATGTTCATCTATTTACTGCACGGATTATTCGTCGGTATCTTCCGTGCGAAGAACCTCAACCACTACTTTAATGACCATATTTTCTCTATATTGACGTTTATGGTGCTCACGACAATCTTTCTCGTCTACTTCTTCAGCCATCGTAAAGTGAAACAGCTCACATCACCAGTAATAGAACTAAAAAAGTAGCTTTAGTTCTATTGCTATTTTTTTATTCTTTTTTATGCGTATAATAAGAGTAAGTGACAGCAACAGAGACGCTCACAATTCTTATTTAAGGAGTTTTTTATGAACACATTATGGCAGACACCGGAAGCTAGAATTGAATTATTGAAACGACTTGTAAAGAATGACAGTGTGACAAACAGCGAAGGAGAACAGCGTTTCCCATTCTTCTTAAAGCAGCAGCTGGAACAGCTCGACTACTTTAAGCATACGGAATCTCATATTCAGCTTGTAGAAACATCAGATCATAAGAATGCTATTTGTGCGCTATATCGGAGCTATGATACGGATCGCACCATTATTATGATGAGTCATTACGATACAGTGGATGTGCAGGACTACGGGCAGTTAGCGGCATACGCTTTCGACAGTGATGCGTTAATCGAAGCATTCAAAGGACAGGCGCTATTTGATGAAGATGTTGAAAGAGATGTGCATTCTGACCACTATTTGTTCGGTCGCGGTGTGATGGATATGAAGTCTGGATTGATGATGCAGATGAGTATATTAGAAAAAGCGACATTAGAGGCCTGGCCGGTCAATATCATCCTCGTTTCTGTTCCGGACGAAGAAGTTGGATCATCTGGTATGAAAGCTGCAACTACATTCTTAAATGAATGGGTTCAGTCCTTGCAGCTGGATGTTAAGCTGATTACGAATTCTGAGCCTTCATTCAGCCAGCTTCCTGGCGATGAAACACATTATATCTATACAGGTTCCATTGGCAAGCTGATGCCTGGTGTGATGGTCTACGGTAAGGAGACACATGTAGGTGAACCCCTAAAAGGACTCAGTTCTAACTATATTATCAGTCGCATCAATCAGGAGATTGAATACAATGCGGCATTCACTGAACATTATAAGAAAGAGACGACCCCGCTACCTGTTTCCTTAAAGATGCATGACTTAAAGCAGGATTATAATGTTCAGACACCGTTTATCTCATCTGCTTATTATAATGTGTTTATCTTCAGAAAGACGGCTGAAAGTGTGCTCAGTCAGTTTGAACATATCGTCCGCCGTACTGTAAGTGAAATTAAACGTGACGTGACCTGTCCCACATCATGCCTGATATGCCGAACATTAACGTCATCACCTATCACGATTTGCTAAAGCAAGATGATGTCGATATCGAACAATTGATTACTGCTGAGACTGACCAGGAAATTACTGAACAGATTGTTCAAGGTTTACTGTCATCCCATCATCATAATGATTATACTGTCGTCATCTACTTTGCACCACCCTATTATCCGGCAGTAAATTCAAGTGAGGATAAGCTCGTTACACAGATATCGAAATACGCGATAAAGCAGATGGATAAATGCTACCATCGTAAGCTTAGAAAGATTCATTATTTCAATGGCATTTCAGATCTAAGCTATGCGAACTATCAGGCAAGCATGAAAGATGCGGATTTCTATATGAATCAGACACCTGGATACGGTCGTAACTATAGCATACCGTTTGCCGATATGCAGGCACTAAGTGCACCTGTCATCAATATTGGTGCCTTCGGTAAGGATCCTCATCAGCTTTCAGAACGCATACATATCAAGAGTGTGAGTGAAGAAATTCCTGATATCATCGAAAAAGTGATACAGAAATTCCTATGGCATCATTAACGACAATCATACAATGATTGTCGTTTTATTATTTTATACTGTGTATCGACAAGACAGATACACTTTTCATATTGTTTCTGAACATGTTTCACCTTCTGTGGCAGACGCAGTTTCGCGCCGTCTAGAAATGTAATATCTGTATATTCATCGCTCCCCTCTATGTATGTTACATATTTCTGATTAATATACGCTTTATAATGCTGCTTATTCTGATGAACCTGAAAAAATGCCCAGTTCAAATGCGCCTCCATCATAATCGGAATATACTTTTTCGTACGCATCAGAACCCTTGCAGATGATTTGCGTGTTTTAAGCGAACTCCCTAAGAGCACAAGGGTTTCATCGAGCAGTTGATCTGCAGGCCTGTCCATGATAATCGTCTGTTCATTAAAACGTCTTAACTCTGTCCGACCTTCAACTTCTCCATATTGATAGAGATACATTGTATGTATAGATATTGGCAGCTCCATAACAGCACTCCTTATTTGTTTTACAACATAATTATACAAAATCTTCTTTTTTTTGGATGATTTTTAAGCATTTTAAACGAAAAATTAACAAAATCTTTAACATTTCAACAGATTTTGTGCGTTTGTTAATTACCTATTTATCATTTCTTTCTTTAACATAAAGCTATCCGGAAATCACAACAATATCTAGATGTTGAGAATAGGAATCTTCAATGTCATTTGAACAGCTGCTACAAGATAACGAACGCATCATCCATTATTTGATCCACAAGTATCGCCTGCAATATATGTATGACGATATGTATCAGCTCGCCACAATCCGATTATGGAATATTTATCATACGTACGATCCTACGAAAACGCCTGATATGCAGCAGTATATCTTTACGAAGCTGAACTTCTGCTTTATCGATGAAATTCGCAAATTGAAACGAGAACTGGATCGTTATGCACCGATGGAAGCAATAGAATCCTTCACCTATATGGATGAATCTCTAGTAGAATACCAGGCCTTTTTAGAGCAACTTAAACCTAATGAATATACTTGGCTCATGCTGACACTAGAAGGCTATAAACAAAAAGAAATTGCACAGCTGATGAACTTGAGCACCTCTTCACTGAAAGCATATCGCAAATCCTGTCAGAAGAAACTTCAGAAATTGATATAAAAAGATACTCATCAGCATGCTTTTCTAGTATAATGTTCATTAGTACTTTTTTGAGGAGGATGACTATGACTGTTGCTAAAATTGGAGATATCATTGAATTTCATGACGGACTGCAAGGTGTGGTCGAAAAAATCAATGAAAATTCTGTGATCGTTGACTGTACGTACATGGAAAACTTTGAAAAGCTTGAAATACCAGAAAGAACTGTAATCAACCATAAACGCTATAAGATTATTCACGAGGCATAGCCGTGAAAAAAATTGACCACGCGCTTGTTGTACTATTTGCGATTTATGCTTTCATGCATGTGGTACTCTTTTTGTTACGTGATGAAGCACAGGTCTTCTGGCATGTCTATACCGGCCTTTTGCTCTTTTCATCGCTTGGCTATATCTTCTATGAGCGTAATATCACATCGAAACGACTGATGACGTCAATCGGTGCGGGACTGATAACGAGCGTTATTATCGTCTTGATATATCATATCCTGCTACAGCTGAATTTCGCATTATCATTTACTGCACTACTGCGTGAGCTTGTAGCAATGGGTGTGTACTATAAATGGCAGCTCATCATCACATTGATTGTTGCCGTTCCATTACATGAACTATTCATGCGTGCACTCCTGCAGGATAATATGACACGTTACATGCACCCTATACTTGCCGGTGTCATCAGTAGTCTATTATCCGCCTTGCTGTTTAGCTATGCCGTCGACCTAGAAGTTGTCGTTATACTATTTATCATCCAGCTCATATTATCATTCAGCTATCTTTATACGAAACGACTGATAACGCCTGTTCTCGGTGCAGTAACAGCAATTATTACGCTCATCATCTATGGACAATAATCGCAATGAAAAAGTCTGACCTTAAGAAATTATACGATTTCTTAAGGTCAGACTTTTTATTGTATTTGTTCACTATATTGTCTATATTCTTTCTCGTCATAATAGACTTTCTCCATCAGATTCGGATCATTTGGGTATAGATCGATACTTACAGGAGCGACATCCTTTTTAATATATTCAAAGGAATTCGTGCGTTCCTTAAATTCCAGATCCACTTGCGTTAAGTGTTCTTGACCTGAAGTATAGATTATCTCTCTCTCTGTGTCCTGTAGTCTTTCATTACTGTTGGTAATAATTAAATCCAGTCCTTCTGTACGCAGATGGCCATCTCTTTCAATCGTCTGAATATCTCCATTATGCAAGCCAATGACGAAATCCGGATTCTCCTCATCATACAGATAACGTATCCATGTGCGTATAGCATTGACTGGGTGCTCCACTTCAATATCTTCAATGATATCTGTAACATCTCCTATCTCGCTTATCGCAATGACTGCAATCTTGATGCCTTTAATCATCTTGATAATATAGGGTTTGTTATAGTAAGGTTCCTTCGTTCGTGAATTGATGATATTCACCGAAATAAAAGGAAAATCGCTTAGACTCTGTGAGCGGTTGAAGTACATTCTGCCGAGCTTAAAGTCATGGATACTGATATTGCTGGCATCATAATGCATCGCATTCATTATCGTAATCTGAGGATTTCTTCTGAATGATCGATGCGCTGCAAAGTATTCCGCAGCATAAGAACCCGTTAATGTCTGTCCATTATTCAACAGTAACAGATCATCGCCTGTACGACGCATTCTTACAAACGTCGCTGCTTTTATCAATCCAGGATGATTGCTTTCACTGAACATTCTCCCGCATATATCGCTTGTTATGATAATATGTATATTAATGATTCCTTTCTTCATGAAATCCCCTGCCCTTATTAAATAATTACTGTGGAGTGCCTATGAAAAATATAAAAAAGTACGTACTTTATCATTTTATACTATTTATCCTGATGAATATACTCATAACTTATTCGCTTGCAGAATTAGAAAAAGAAAAGCTTAACGATGAACTAAGACGCTCAATCAATATTTATAGTAATCAAGTTGATTCATTCATCAATGAGTCCCTGTCTATCAACGATAATCTTACGACGGCATTTCAGTATACAAGCGCTGTCACAAAAAGGATGGACGAGATTAAGCATAATGATCCTCGCATCATCAACATCTATATACTAGATGATAAGAGCACGATTCTTCATGCAACTTCAAAGATGAGAGTCGGGAGTAAATTGAAATCGCGCGCATTCTTTATGGGAAATGTTCAGCCGAATTCGAACCACGCTTCAATTAGCAATGTCACAAAAAATGAATTTAATAAGAAGGTCTTCTACATTTCAAGAAGCGTGAACAAATTAAATCAGCAGTATATCATCACGATGGAAATCGATGTGAATACGATTGGCGCGGTTATCGATTCCCTACAGAAGGATACGACCGTCACTATCAAAGATTTTAATGATCAGATCATCTTCCAGTCCATCAATCCACACAGAAATTCTATTTCTGCAAGCGAAAAGTTCTTTAAAGTACCATGGGAAATCACACTGACGACAAATAGGAATATTTATTATGATGTCTATAGCACTGCGCTTATCTATACGCTTATCGCATCTTTGATCTTCTTAACATTACACCTACTATATATCAGCTACAGAAATAAACGTGCTAACGAAAAGGTACTTGAAGATATCAACACGCAGCGTAAAGAAATTATCGGGTTGCTGGCTGCCAATACTGCACATGAAATCAAGAACCCGCTGACCTCAATAAAGGGCTTCGTTGAGTTACTTGAACTAGAGTACGATCCTAAACATAATAACCAGAAGTTCCATATCGTTAAAAGCGAGCTCGAACGTATCAATCTCATCGTCAGCCAGTTCCTGTTACTTGGTAAACCGACAACAGTCGATACAGAACGTGTGGATGTCCGAGAAATAATACGTGATATCTTAAACTTTCTGGATTACGACCTGGCTATTCATAATATTATGGTCGTCAAACAGTTTACAGATGAACCGACATTCATCAGTGTTTCTAAAGATCAGTTCAAACAAGCGCTGATCAACTTGATTCAGAATGCCAAAGATGCAATGGTACATGCAGACCCCGCAATACTTAAGATTACGGTTGAGAATGCCAATGGATTTACTGTCATCCGCTTTATCGATAATGGGGAAGGCATGGATAAAGACGTGCAGCAAGAACTCTTCAACCCCTTCTTTACGACAAAACTGCACGGCACGGGGCTCGGTCTACCGATAACTAAAAGTATCGTTGATGCCCATCACGGTTTCATTGAAGTGGTATCAAGGAAACAAAAAGGTACGACATTCATTATTTCTTTCCCGACAGTACAATAAACACCCGAATGATATGAAGAAAGACATTTCTTCTTATCATTCGGGTGTTTATTATTATGTGCTGCTTAACTTAACGATTGATCATCCAATCATGATACGTTCTTTCGGATATCTGAACTTCTCTGGTTCAGCCTTGCCACCGAGCATAATAATGAACGAGATCAATCCGACACGTCCGATAAACATCAAGACCATGATGACTAGCTTACTCAAGTTAGACAGATCCGCAGTAATGCCAAGAGAAAGCCCACACGTACCAAATGCACTCATCACCTCGAAGAAGATTTCAAGCAGTCCATATTTACCATTTTCAAATGATAATATAAGCAGCAGTCCGTTGAAACAAATTAACGTCGCAAGCACCATAACGGCAAATGCACGGTTAATATCGATCGGGTCAATCTCTTTGTTGAAGACTTTAATAGAGTTTCTTCCATTGCTATAGTTGATAAGAAATAGTATCAGAATCGCAAATGTCGTCGTTCTGATTCCACCACCTACCGAACTAGGACTCGAACCGATGAACATCAGACCAGACATAAAGAACTGTGTGGCATCTGTCAGCTGTGTCAAGTCGATTGTCGTAAGTCCTGCGCTACGTGTCGTTGCTGACTGGAACATCGCATAAAATAAAGCTTTATGCCACGAAATGGACTTAAAGGCATGATGGTATTCAAACACATAGATGGTCAGTGTCCCAAGGATAAATAACAGCATATATGTGACGATCGTCAGCTTAGCAAAGAGACTGAGACGAAAGTTCGGTATCTTGTTCGTCAAATAACTCTTAACTTCGATGAGTACAGGAAATCCGATGGCTCCTAGTACAATGAGGAACATCGTTATCGTCTGTACGAAGTAATCATTTGCATAAGAGTTTAAACTGTCTCCAGTAATGTCCAGTCCGCCATTGGTCGTAGCAGATACTGCTGCAAACATCCCGTGGAACAGCGCCTTTGTAATGCTATCCATATCCTTATAGAAATAAAAAGCTAGCATTAATGCACCGCACAGCTCAATTACAAGCATCGTCTTCACAATCTCAAGAATTAATGTTACGACGCCACTCATCTTGTACTGATTATGATCGACCATAATGAGCTGACGTTCGCGCATCCCAATCTTCTTACCAAGGATGACCCAAAGAAGCGTTCCCATAGCCATAACCCCGATACCCCCGAGATTCAGTATGAAAATAATTATCATCTGTCCGAATGTCGAATATGTATCCACGATGGATACAGGGGACAACCCTGTCACACTAATACCTGAAACTGCGACAAACAGCGAATCAATATATGAAATTGTAATCCCTTCTTTATGTACGTACGGAATACGCAACAATAAGAACGAAATAAATATTGCAACAAGATAATAGAGTACAATACCTTGCTGTGGTGTAAGCCGCATCAATAGCTTCGTCATCATCATTCTTCCTTACTTTAATTTAAGTTTAATCGTCTTTTTGATACCTTGTCTTTCAAGCTTAACCGTTAACGTTTCCCCTATCTTCTTATCGTTGAACAATACTTTTCTGAAGTGGATCTTATCTTCAATCTTCGTCTGATCAAGATGTGTTATAACGTCACCCTGCATAAGACCTGCCTGCTGTGCGACAGATGCTGCTTCTACTTGCATGATCTGCACACCTTGTTTCAAGTTTCCGGTATATTCAGCTGAAGCTAAATCTTCTACGCTGATCCCCAGTTTCGGACGCTTGATTGAACCGCTCTTTTCTAGAGCTTTAATATGTTTCTTGACATCATTTGCAGGTATAGAAAAGGCAATCCCTTCGACACCGTTCATCGTAATCTTAAGTGAATTCAGTCCAACCATCTCACCCTTATCATTAAACAAGGCACCTCCTGAATTACCCGGATTGATGGCAGCGTCAGTCTGAAGAACATCCATTGACCAGTCATACTCATTATCGCCATCAATATCCACAGGTACCGTTCTATCGAGCCCAGAGATGATTCCGCTTGTTACACTTCCTGCAAATATTTTGCCAAGGGGACTACCTAGCGCCAGCACATGCTCTCCTGCTTCAAGTTTACTGCTATCACCAAAAGTAACGGTAGATTTCAGATTCCCTTTAGGTATTCTGATCACTGCGATATCAGTCCATATGTCCTTGCCGACAAGCGTCGCCTTTTCCTTTAGTTTTCCTTGTGTCACTTCAATTGTGGGTGCTTTTGCCACAACATGATGGTTCGTTACGATATATGCATATTTTTCATCGAGCTTATAGATAACGCCACTGCCGATGCCTGTTTCCTCAGGTGCCTTTTCAGAAGCCTGTGCATCGATAGGTTCATCTGCTGATGCCTTTTGCAGATTTGTAACCGTTACGACCGTATCCTTATGCTTTGCAATCCATTCCGTCTGAGTAAGCGCCGCTTCTTCCTGTGGCTTATCTTTTTGCTGGAACATCTTTGGTAATAACAGTGCAGCTAACATTATTCCTATAAGAATACCCACAAGTAATGGTAATAACCATCTAAAGCTGCTTCCAGAGGCTTCTTCTACCAATGATTCGGTAGACGCTTCGTGTGCTTTCACTTCTTGTTCAGATGCTTTTTCAGGCATTCCAGGCGTTTCCGTTTCAACTGTTTCCTCAGCAGGTGTCCCTTTGGTTTCATCCTGCGGTTGTTGTGAGGGGGTTTCCGTGACCGGTGGAATAGCCATACTTTCATCCACTGTATCCTTAGTATTAGGTTCAATGATTAATTTTTCTTCATCTCTCTTATGCAGATACGGAAATATATGGCGTTTACCCTGCCCCTCATAAAATAGGCGTTTCGGTCTTCTGTAATCTCTTCTTTTTATCGTAATCTTCTTCATCGCTGCCTCCACTAAAAAAACTTAATGTTTCTATTATAATATAGATACATTAAGTTGAGTATTGTATTATGCTTTTTTCTTGTTGCCGCTGAACCATCCGATTACAAGAATGCCAAGCAGGACTGTCCAGAATATTACTTGCCATAATGTACTATGTGGGAATTCGTGTGGTAATATGCCTACCTTTTCGTGTGCAAGCACCATCACAACAAGCTTGACACCGACCCATCCGACAACCGCAAATGCTGCTGCTTCAAGTGAAGGATTGTCATGCAGCAGTTTAACAAACCATGTTGCCGCAAATCGCATGATGATTACACCAAGCATTCCTCCTGTAAACATTACAAGGAACTGACCGAGATTCATACCACCGAACTGTGGTCCTACTTCCGGTAATGTCAGTGCGATGGCGATTGCTGCAAGCATTGAATCAATGGCAAATGCGATATCTGCGAATTCCACTTTAGCAACAGTCATCCAGAAGCCGCTTCCTTTGCTACTACCATATTTCTCAAGCTCAGCTTCTTCTGACGCACTTGCTGCATCGTCTGTTCTAAAGTAATCTATGAGGTTTTTAGTGGACATATATAACAAATATGCAGCCCCCGCTGCTTGAATCTGCCAGTAGTTGGCAAGGTAACTGATGGCAAAGAGTGCCCCAAATCTAAAGATAAATGCACCGACTAATCCGTAGAATAAAGCTTTCTTACGACGTTCTTCCGGTAAATGCTTGACCATTACTGCCATAACGATAGCGTTATCTGCAGCAAGCAGGCCTTCTAATACAACGAGTACGAGTATAACCCACAGATAGGTAATGATAATTGACGGATCCACTATAACTCCTCCTTCTTACAGTAAACTGTAGAGCTTAATTTCTGGGAACTTATCCAGGAACCAGCGCGTCGCAAATTCATTCTCGAACAAGAATACTTTGTTTTCAAATCTATCTTCCACAAGAATCGAACGGCTTGAGTTCATAACATCTCGAATATCCGCTTCGTTCTCAATCCAGCGGGCAATCTTTCTCCCTACAGGTTCCATAATGACGTCTACATTGTATTCGTTATTCATACGATGTTCAAACACTTCAAACTGAAGCTGCCCGACTGCCCCTAAAATAATCTGATTGGTATGCAGTGTACGATAAAGCTGAATGGCACCTTCCTGGACAAGCTGTTCGATTCCTTTATGGAAATGTTTCTGCTTCATTACGTTCTTCGGTGACACTTTCATAAAGATTTCTGGTGTGAACTGTGGTAATTTCTCGAACTCGAATTTCTGATTTCCACCGACAAGCGTATCACCGATCTGGAAGTTCCCAGAGTCATATAGTCCGATAATATCACCACTTACAGCATGGTTTACCGTTTGTGTATCATCTGCCATAAATGATGTTGAACGTGAGATCTTCATCTTCTTATCTGTACGCGTCATCTTAATGTCCATGCCACGTTCAAATGCACCACTGACGATACGCATAAAAGCGATTCTATCTCGATGCTGTGGATTCATATTGGCCTGAATCTTGAAGATAAATCCACTGAAACTTTCATCAAATGGTGATACTTCTTCACCTGACTCCGTTTTACGCCCAGATGGCATCGGCGCATGATCTACATATGCATTCAGGAAGTTCTGTACACCGAAGTTCGCAAGGGCTGAGCCGAAGAATACAGGTGTTAGATCACCTGTCATCAGTTTCTCTTTATCAAATGTCTCGCCTGCTTCATCGACAAGCATCAACTCCTCTATCGCCTGTTCATATGCGCTGTCTGAAGTGATCGCATGACTTTCTTGAAGTTCATAATCTTCATTTAAATGCAGCACGTTCTCTTCATCTCTAAACGGCTCTATTGTTTTCGTCTTGCGGTCAATAATACCGAAGAATGATTGCCCCATACCGATTGGCCAGTTCATCGGATATGTCTCAATTTCAAGCGTCTTCTCGATTTCCTCCAGCAACTCAAACGGTTCTTTACCGACACGGTCAAGTTTGTTAATGAATGTGAAAATCGGAATCCCACGCATCTTACAGACCTTAAATAACTTTAACGTCTGTGGCTCTATCCCTTTCGCGCAGTCGATCACCATGACAGCACTATCTACCGCCATTAACGTACGATACGTATCTTCTGAGAAATCTTCGTGTCCAGGTGTGTCCAAAATATTAATTTTAAAGTTATCATAATCAAACTGCATCACAGAACTCGTTACAGAAATCCCACGCTGTTTCTCTACTTCCATCCAGTCACTCGTCGCAAACTTACCCGTCTTCTTACCCTTGACGGTACCTGCTTCACGAATGGCGCCACCGAATAATAATAATTTCTCCGTTAATGTGGTCTTACCGGCATCCGGGTGAGAGATGATGGCAAATGTCTTTCTTATTTCTACTTCTTCTCTTAATGTCATAAATTCGCTCCTTAAGTTTCGCTCGTCCATTGCACTATGCGGCGTGCAAGTTCAGATGCATCTTTTTCGTCTAATAAATTAAATAGATGTAAATATAAATGTTCTTCTAAAGCCTCTCCGTATAGATCATAATCGAACTGAATAGAGAAGAAGATATCCGGAATACTTACTAAAAACGTTTCTTCCTTTTTGTTTTCATGAATATATACTTTACATTGCAGGTTTTCTCCTATGCTGTTTCTAATTTTCATCGTTACTCTCTCCCATATTTATCATATGCCGCTTCCAGACCAATCAAATCATCACGATGCGGTACTTTAATGTAATTTTCCATAATCTGATAAGGCTCACGTCCTTTTGAAGCGAGGACGACCATATCTCCAGGTGCACTTACTTCAATCGCGTGACGAATCCCTTGTGCACGGTCTAAGAAAGACACATAATTTGAATGTGTTGCACCACTTTCCAGTGCATCGGTTAGTTTACGCGGGTTATCATTCGCAGGATTATCCGGTGTAAATATCACATAATCTGCGCGACAAGCAATTGCGCCCATTTCAGGTGTCTTCGTTAAATCTCGTTCTCCTGCCATACCGATTAAGAAAATCATCTTACCACGTTTAAAAGGTTCAAGTGCATCGATAAGTTTGTTCATGCCGTCTGGTGTATGTGCATAATCAATCACTAAGTCTATCGGTAAGTTGCGGTCCAGCACTTCTAGACGGCCCTCTACTGGCGGTAAACTTCGGGCTGCTTCAGCAAGTGCACTCAGGGCATGACCTTGCGTCCACAGTGCAGTGAGGGCTGCAAGCATATTATAGATGTTGAATCGACCAATATAAGGACATGTAATCTCAACATTGCCATCTGGTGTTTCAAGTGTAAAAGCAATGCCATCGATAGATTCTTTAATATTTGTTGCTTTAATATCTGTATTCTGTTCAATGCCATATGTAATCACTTCTCTTGGTGAAGCAATGATCAGTTCTTTCGAATAATCATCATCTCCATTTACCACTGCATACTTCTGCTGCTTAAAGTCATTCCCAAGCTGTGCAAAGAGCAGCGCCTTATGAAAACCATAACGTTCCATCGTTCCATGAAAATCCAGATGATCTTGTGTTAAATTCGTGAAGATTGCAACATCGATGTCAACACCATCCGTACGACCAAGCGCTAATCCGTGGCTCGACATTTCCATCGCCATCGCCTGTGCACCTTGTTCTACTGCATGTGCAATATGCTGATTTAAGGTAATCGTTTCAGGGGTTGAATTTGCGCCTTTAGCAACTTCTTCATTATATTGAAAGCCGTTCGTACCGAGATATGCACTATTTATGTTCAGTGCACGGTGCAGATGATGAATCATCGTTGCCACACTCGTCTTACCGTTCGTACCTGTCACACCATAAGTCGTAAGCTGATGTGACGGGAAATCCATTACATGCTGCGTGAATATACGTGCTGCCTGCAAAGTATCACGCACAACGACCTGCCCGATATCCAGTCCTTCGATATAGTGATCGACAATAATCATACGACAGCCCTGCCTAACAACATTCGGTATAAATTTATGGCTGTCTACTGTATACCCATGACTAGCTACAAATACACTCTCGCTGTCTGCTGCTCTTGAATCTACAACCACTTTATTGATATGTTCAGGAAATGTTCCGTAAAGCTTCTTGGCTTTTATTTTAGAAAGTAATTCAGACGTTTTCACTGATAAGCCTCCTTTAGTCAATTCTTAATTATACACCTTTTTTATAAGATTATGAATTGTTGAAGATAGGTTTAAATAAATAATTTGTATAAAATAGAAGGATATTAGCGTATAATTAATAAATAATTTTATGTTGTCTATGTTTTCAGTAGTATTTACCATACTGAATATCATATTATTAAAGAAACACCACAATCATCTCTATCATTGATAAAGAATAGAGATAGCATCAATGGATATTTAACTTATTATAAATATTGTAATTTTTTTGTATTTAAGATGACAAGTTGTATAATTTCATTAATAATGATAATAGAACGTTTAACCTTTAGAATCGGAGTGTGCACTATGTCAAACAATAAGAAGATTCTGATCATCACAGGTTCCTATGGTAATGGTCATATCTCAGTGACAAATGCAATTGTTAATCAGTTGAATCGTATGCAGTTACCTCAGTTAACAGTGATTGAACATGATTTATTTCAGGAGGCACATCCTATCATCAATAGCATTGCCAAGAAATACTATATTAACAGCTACAAGTACTTTAGAAATTCTTATCGCTATTTTTACTATGCAAATCAAGATAAGCCGGAAAGCTGCTTCTATCGTTATTACGGATTAAATCGTCTCATTAATCTCATCTTGAAGGAGAAGCCTGATTTAATTCTTCTGACCTTCCCGACACCGGTGATGTCAATCATCAAAAAAGAGCTCAACATCCATACACCGGTAGCGACTGTAATTACCGATTACACAATGCATAAAAACTGGCTGACGCCAAACAGCAACCGTTACTTTGTTGCTACAGAAGCGCTGAAGTCTGAACTGATAGCGCTCGGTGTAGATGAAGCGATCATCGATATTACAGGGATACCGATTCATGAACGCTTTAATGACCACATCGACCGAGACGCCTGGTTATTATCGCATGGTCTGTCTCCTGACAAGAAGACATTGCTGATGGTTGCAGGTGCATTCGGTGTGGTCAGTGGCTTCAACGAAATGCTTAAAGACTTAACTGGAGCGTGCACGCATCAATTTGTCGTTGTTTGCGGTAATAACACACAGCTATTGCAGCAGCTGCAGTCTGAGTATAAAGACAATCGTAACGTGATCATCATCGGCTATACACAAGAGATGGCGCAGTGGATGTCTTGCTGTGACTTAATGCTAACAAAGCCTGGTGGTATCACAATTTCAGAAAGCTTATGCAAAGGTATTCCACTCGTATTCTTTAACCCGGCACCCGGACAGGAAGGTGAGAATGCAATCTATTTCACGAAACAAGGGTTCTCGCGTATCACACAGACTTATGAAGAAACAACGTCAACTGTGCTCGAATTACTCTCAGACGAAGTCTTACTTAATCAATATAAATACAATATGCAGCAACATTATATACCAGATGCCTCACTTAATATTTCACGCACATTGCTCCAGATGTTAGATCACACCTCATCAGATGCAATGATGACTTCTAAAGCAGGACTCTATGCCCGCCTCTTCGCAAAGTAAGTTTAAAGGTAAGAATTTCTGGTTAATGATTGTCATATTGTTTCTGATGGAATTTGCACGCGGGATGTATATACTCAGCTTTCTGCCGGTATTACCTACCCTGTCAAATGTAACCGTCGGTATTATCTCTGCATGTATTACATTGCATTTTGTCAGTGATGCACTGACAAATTTCGGAATCGGTTTTCTGCTTAAACGCTACGGGACGAAGAAAGTGCTGAATGCCGGTTTCTTTATCGCAGCCGCCGGTCTTGCACTCATTATATTTGACCGTCACCCAGTGACGCTTGTGGCAGCAGCAATACTGCTCGGTATTGCTGTCAGTCCAATCTGGGTGATTATGCTGTCATCTGTTGAAGATAATAAGCGTTCCAAACATATGGGATATGTTTATTTTGCATGGCTTGTCGGGATGATGAGCGGGATGATCATCATGAACCTGATCATTAAAGTTCATCCTGTTCAGTATATATTCCTGATGCCATTACTTGTACTCTGTGCATGGGTGCTGTATTTATTCGTGCATGTCGAAGTTTCATTTATCGAAAAGAAATCACTGAAGACTCAGTACAAACATATTAAGCATGTAATGTCACGACATCTCGTGCTGTTTCCTGGCATCCTCTTCCAAGGGATTGCCATCGGGATGCTTGTTCCTATACTGCCATCTTACGCTGTACATAGCCTGAACGTCTCTACACTTGAGTATACGTATCTGCTCATTGCTGGAGGTGTCGGATGTACTGTATCGATGCTCTTTATTTCTAAATTTATGGATGATGTTTCAAATATTTATGCTCATATCGTCATTCTTGCCGGATTCTTTATCTTTGGAATCAGCATTCTTCTTATGACACAGGTAACCAACTATATGATTGTTCTCGGTGCCGCACTTGTCATTGGTTTATTCTATGGATTGCTTCTGCCAGGATGGAATGCATTTATGGCAAGCCAGGTCGATGTTGCATTAAAGGAAGAATCATGGGGTGTATTTAATAGTCTGCAAGGCATCGGCACCATGCTCGGTCCAATTATTGGCGGTCTGATTACGGAGCTGTTTCATAATACAAATTACACATTGTTCACCTCAGCCATCGTATTTATTGGTCTTTCATTCTTCTATCTGTTCTATTTCTATAGAACAAAGCGCATCCAAAGATAAGCACATGCTTTTATAGTATACAACAGAAGAATGACCGCCACAGAGATAAATTCTGTAGCGGTCATTCTTTATTTTCATTTACGTTTTTCTATTAATGCTTCTAGAAATGGAATCAGCGCTTCTAACTGGTGCTTAATATCCTGGATTACCTCGTATGTCGTTCTTTAACAATCTTATTCGCTTCAGAAGTAATCTCCTGTCGATGCATATAGAAGTTTCTTACGATTGTCTTTAACACAGCATAAGTTGGTACGGCAACTAAGATGGCTAAGAAACCACCAAGGTTTCCAGCTGCGAGGATGACCGTAATAATGGTTAACGGGTGCATATTCAATGTCTTACCCATAATATTCGGTGTAATGACATTTCCTTCTAGCTGCTGGGCCACAAACATAATAATGATCACGTAAATCGCCATAACAGGGTCTTGGATCAACGCAATAATAATGGCAGGTATTACCGCCATATATGGTCCTAGGAATGGAATTAAGTTCGTTACCATGCCCCACATCGCGAGAATTACTGCATAATCTAATCCAATAACTAAGTAGCCGGCAAGGAGTAGTAACCCCAGAATGATACTGACCGTCACCTGCCCTTGAATATATGAACGTAACGTCTTATCAATATCTTTAAATAAAGTGACAACGAACACCTTACGCTTCCCTGTGAACGGTGCTGATACAAAGGGTACGAAGCGGTCATGATCTTTCAGCATATAGATCAGGAAGAATGGTACTAAGATTAACAAGAACAGCGTAGAGATGAACTGTGTAATAAAAGAGAACGCATTCGTTACAATCTTCCCTGAATATTCGTTCATCTTCTCTATCCCATTATTAATCCCGTCTTTAACATTCTCAGGTAATTTATCGCGCTGATCTAGTGCCAGACTTACATACGATTGAAATTCCTTTTGAATTGCGGGATAGTTATCTATGAAATTATTTGTCTGCTTTGATACAATAGGTCCTACAAACGAGAATAATAGACCGATAATTAAACACAGTGCAATCATGATTAATGTAACACTTTGCCAGCGTTTTAAATGACGCTTTTCTTCCAGCTTATCCTGGAACGGTACTACAATATAGTACAGGAAACCACCGAGTAATAACGGCAGGATAATAGATTTTACAATGATGATGATCGGGTAGAAGATATGGTTAATCTCTAAGAAATACTTGATGATTAAAAATGTAAGCAGAAGCCCTACACCGAATCTAAACCAAACTTTATTTGTCATAAATTCCTCCAAATTGTCTTTATTTCTTATTATACCCCAGATTCCTCCTGTTTATCATAATTTGAAAAATCCTTTTCATAAAAATTGATGTAAAATTGTATAATATATTTAAACTAAAGGAGTGATTATATGAAACCAGGACTTATTCATCCCCTAGAAATAAACAGCACAGCACTCGAGCGTAGCGTTAAGCTTGGCATCTATATACCAGAACATATCGAATCGCCGAATGTCATCATTGCTTTTGACGGACAAGATCTTGCTCAGATGGCGCAGTTACATAGGCAGTATGAAGCACTGAATATTAATCAGCATATCATTGTCTTCATACATTATCCGAATGTTGCAGTGCGTGCTGAAGAATATCATCCACAAGGTGATAAGCAAACTGCGATGATGACCTTCGTCCATGATGAGCTGCTGAACTATCTGCTCGTCCACTACAATATTAACACGAATGACATTCTGCTTATCGGTGACAGCCTGGCTGCAAGCATTGCACTGATGCTTGCGATTCAGTATCCAGTCTTTAATAAGGCGGTGCTGTTCAGCCCGATGCTGATGCACGACATGATTACAGCTGCTGCCGAGACAGACGCTGATTATTATATCGCAGTTGGTGATGAAGAGTATGAATTCACACTGAAGGACGGTACATCAGCTGACTTTCTGACGCCGATACAAGAACTACACGACACACTTAACCAGAATGGAAAGCCGCATTACTACAAAGAACTATCAGGCTCACATAACTGGAAGACATGGAAACCGGAAATAGAAAACATGTTAAGCTATTACTTCTTATAAAATTTCTGATATAATTGAATTATCAAAAAAATTAGAGGTGATCAATATGAAACTTGGTATCGTATTATATCCATCAAAGGCTTATCAAGATTACATCAATAACTACCGAAAGCGTTATGACAGTCATTATGGAGTGATTGCACCACATATTACACTCAAGGATGCATTCGAAGTATCAGAAGATGAGGTCGAAACTGTTACAGAAAAAATTGCTGACGTCGCAAAGTCAAGTGCACCGGTTGAGGTAAACGTTGAGAAAGTATCAAGCTTTGTTCCGACAAAGAATGTCATCTATCTGAAAGTCACACCAAACACAGGATTGAAGAAACTCTATGAAGCATTCAATAATGGTGACTTCTATGGACAGAACGCACACCCTTTCGTTCCACACTTCACAATTGGACAAGGACTATCGTCACAGGAGTTTGAAGACATCTTCGGTCAGCTACAGATGAAAGATGAAAGCCATCAGGAAGTAATCGATAAAGTCTGTCTATGTTACCAATTAGAAAACGGAACATGGAATGTACTGGAAACGTTTAAACTTGGAGAATAACCTAAACGGCTAGGACACATGTCCTAGCCTCTCGTTTTATAGTCCAGTTTTATCCTACAATATGATAACCGCTATCCACATGAATATTTTCTCCGGTGACACCACTTGATAAATCACTTAACAGGTACAGTGCTGTCTTACCAACTTCCAACGTATCTACGTTACGTTTTAACGGTGCTTCATTTTCGATCCGTTTTAATATCGTATTAAAGTCTCCGATGCCTTTTGCGCTTAATGTACGAATCGGTCCTGGTGATACGGCATTCACACGGATACCATCTTGACCGAGGTCTAATGCTAAATATTTGACATTGGCTTCAAGGCTTGCTTTCGCAACGCCCATGACGTTATAGTTCGGAATCGCGAATTCTCCTCCAATATATGTCGTCGTCACGATAGATCCACCTTCAGACATTAACTTACTCGCTTCTCTCGCTACAATCGTTAGCGAGTATGAGCTGATATCCTGAGCAAGTAAGAACCCTTCACGGGTCGTATCAATAAAGCGACCTCGCAGATCTTCCATATTGGCAAATGCGATCGAATGGAACACGCCATCGATATGCCCTACTTCAGCTTTAATCTGTTCAAACGCACGTACGACATCCGCGTCTTCTTGCACATCACATTGAATCATCAGTGCATCATGATTATGCTTTAAATTAGGGAGCAGACGTTCCAGTTCTTTCATGCTGCGCTCTTTACGATATGTAAATATCAGCTTAGCACCAACTTCATCTAATACTTGTGCCACACCATATCCGATACTGCGTCTATTCGCCACACCCATAATGACATACACTTTATCCTGAAAATTTAACATATAATTCTCCTTTTATAAAAGTAAGTTCTAGTACCTACTACTAAATATATCAGAAGTTCATTTGAATTTCAGTAAAAAATAATATATTTTTAAGAAATAATAATTGGAGACTTCAATAAAAAATACGCCTTGAAGTTTCCTTCAGGCGTACTGTAAACTTAGAACAATTCGAGTTCCCGCTTAATTTCATCTACATACTCTCTTGACCCTGTTACGATAAGACGGTCTTTAAAATGTAATTCGGTTTCTCCATGAGGTACGATTGAATCTTTGCCGCGTAATATGCGGACGAAGATAATATCGCCACTGAACGGAAACTCACGTAGACGCATTTCATGATAACGTGTATTCAACATTTCTATCTCATACAGTGATGTCTCTACGTTAGACAATAAATTCAGCATGTTCGGTGACTCGATCAGACCTTTCAGCAATGTCTTCGTACTCTGGAATTCGCTGAAGATTTCAATATCTGCCTCCAATAGTTCATCGTCTTCTTTCTTGGATTCTACACGACAGATAACACGCTCAACACCTTCTTCTTTTGCCATCAATGCCACACTGCGGTTAATCGATTCATCATTTGCTGAACATACGACGATATCAAAATCGAACAATCCGATTGAATTTAATTCATCGTAAGTATATTCATCGATCTCAATGACATCGATATCACTGATTTGACGTGCATCGTTATTCTTCCTGTAGATAATTGTTGGTATATACAGCGCTGATTTAAAGCTTTGTGCTACAGGTATCGAGAGCTGATTATTTCCGATGAATGCAATTCGAATGACTTTCTCTTCGCTTAACTGCACCGGGAAGAGCTTCTTAAAGAAGACGGGCACGATCACGCAAGTAATCACTGCTGCAAGAATCAAAGTTCCTGATGTTGAGCTATCTATCGCACCTAATCTCTCAGCAATCTTGGCACTGGCGATAACGAGTGACAATGTTGAAGTCAGTAGAAAGGTTGATGCAAGCACCGTCTGCTTATCATACCACTTGAGCAATACTGCAAGGGGTATCGCTTTCGTCAAGTAGAATACGATGAATAGGATGGGGATTAACACAAGCTTCGATGGATCCATAAATAATGATGGAATATCGAGGTCCACCCCTACCATAATGAAGAATATCGGAATAAAGAACCCATAGCCGAATGAATCAAGCTTGTCGACCATATCTTTGTCAGGACCGAGTAAACTCACGACACATCCCGCTAAGAATGCACCAAGGATATTCTCTGCACCGACACTTTCAGCAAGTGCAACAAGTAACAGAATAAGAGCAAATACCGCACGTATTCCAATCTGCGTTGTTCCTGCCATTAAATTATGCAGAAACTCTAACTTCTTCAGACGGTTCCCCATCACATAGAAGAGTGCAGTGAATACGACGAGTATCCCGATCAGCCATACCGGAGAATCCCCTTCTGCATGCAATGTTCCATAGAGCGTTAACAGCAGAATTGTCGCTAGGTCTGCGATTACGGCTACAAGTAAGATGATTTGTCCGATACTCGTCTGCATCAGATTCATTTCCTTTAATGTCGGTACAACAACACCAAGCGAAATTGTCGAGATAATAATAACCATCAGCAGGACATCATCAACAAGTCCGGCCCATTTAAAGAGATAGGCAGCGCCAATACTTAACAGCAGTATCCCGAGAAATATAGAGAGCGTTAAAATTAAAGGATTTGGTTCTTTTCCTTTTTTAGTGCCAGGCTTTGATTTAAATGTCTTAAAGTCAATTTCCAGACCACTTAAGAACATAAGGAAAATAAAGCCGAGCGTCGATAAGATATTCAGCATCTCTGTTCTTTCTACCCAATTGAACAATGATTTTCCGACGATAATCCCCATCAATATCTCTGCAACAACAACCGGCAGGAATGTAATACGTAGTCTATTGAGCAGTATCGGCGTTAAAAACGCACATACTACGACTACAACGAGTGAAATTAACTGGTCATGATTTTCCATATAACCCTCCTAAACTAAATAGCTCATAAATGTCGTTGCAAGACTGAAATAGATCAGCATACTGATAATATCATTGATTGTCGAAATAAAAGGACCACTTGCAACTGCAGGATCTATCTTCATTCTGTGCATGAGTAACGGGACCAATGCACCAGACAATGTTGCCACCGTCATCGCAATCGTTAAACTAAAGGAAACGATGAGTGCAAGAATCGGCGTTTGATAAATCAATACAATAATAATAAACAATAATACCGCACAACACAATCCTGAAAGCAATCCAGATCCTGCTTCTCTGAGTGCGAGCTTTACTTTACTCTGCTCATCCACTTCACCCGTAGAAATCCCGCGCACTGCAACCGCCAGACTCTGTGTACCAGAATTCCCGGCCATTCCCCCGATAATTGGGATAAAAGCTGCAAGCAGTGCTACTTTCTCCAGCGTCTCTTCAAAATTGCCAAGGATCGTTGCTGTGATCATTCCAAGTACCGTTAGAATCATCAGCCACGGCAGTCGTTTGCGTGCTGTTGTAAAGACCGTATCTTTCGTCGAGTCAATATCGCTGACACCGGCAAGTCTAGAGTAGTCTTCACTCGCTTCTTCGTCAATAACATCGAGGATATCATCAATCGTAATAATCCCGAGCAGATGATTCTGATAGTCAACGACAGGTACTGCAAGAAAGTCATAATCTCGCATAATCATCGCAACATCTTCCTGATCATCAGCAACATTGACACTGATAACACGTTCATTCATCACTTCTTCTACGTATGCATCATTTTCTGCTACAATTAATTCTCTGAGTGAAATAACACCGACGAGCTTCTTTTTGTCGTTCTGCACAAAGATGACATAGATTGTCTCAGCTTTTGGTGCTTGCTCCTTTACATGAATCATTGCTTCACGCACGGACATCATCTCTGAAATTGAAATATATTCAGTTGTCATCAAACTTCCAGCTGTATCTTCTTCGTAATGCAATAACGCTTTAATTTCTTCTGAAGCGTCTTTATCCATCAACAGCAGTAAGCTTGCAACTTTTGTTTTCGGTAAGATCTTCAGTAGATCGACCGCATTATCAAATGACATTTCAGACAGCATATCACTGGCATAACGCGCATCCATCGTATCGAAGATATGATCGTAATCTTCATCTTCCATTTCTGTCGTCTCAAGCAACTCTGCGACTTCTTTCGGAGATAATAAATGATACATCTGATTTCTCAGTTCATCATCTGCTTGAGTAAAGTATGCTCCTTGGTCGTATGTATGAAGTTCCAGGAATTCATCGCGAAATGCATCTATTTCATTATTCAATAAGAGTGAATCGAGCAATGCTTTATCATACATTGCTTCGTCAGTCATAAAATCTTGTTCTGCCATGATGTACCTCCATATTTACTAATAATGTTTCAAGATCCTCCGGTAGGGCATCAAGAATATGCAGCTTTTCCCCTGTAACCGGATGGGTCAGGCGTACTTCAGCTGCGTGTAACGCCTGTCTATTCATCAATGAATTGCCCCCATAGAGGCTATCTCCAGCAAGCGGATGTAAAGCTGCACTGAAATGCACTCTAATCTGGTGCGTTCTTCCTGTATGTAACTTTGCGTGTACAAGACTTATATCTAACGCTGCATCATAATCTATTAAATGATATTCTGTACGTGCATGCTGTCCGTTAATAGCAACAGTACGTGTAATGATAGAATCAGATGCTCTGTCAATCGGATAGACATAGTTACCATGGTCTTTCACATGACCTGCAACAATGAGAAGATAGAATTTCTCTATCTTCCCTGTTAACAGATGATGGGTCAGCTGATGTTTGCTGAATACAACAAGTCCACTCGTATCACGATCTAACCTGCTGACTGGATGGAGCACGCTCTTATCACCGTGCGTTTCCAGATAACCATATACTGCTTCTATCAAACTGTCATGCGGATGCTGCTTTGAAGGTATCGTATTCATAGAAGGGGGTTTAGACACAACGATCAGATACTCATCGTTATAGTGTATTCGTATTGGAATATGACTTGCTATAAGTGCTTTACTTCTTGATTCATCCGGGAGCCGGACAGTTAAAGTATCATCCTTATGCATCTCATATCGCACCGTCACCTGACGCCCATTAACAAGTAAAGCACCATTTTGTTTAATGGCGCTTATACTCTTTCTGCTATATTGATGGTTCTGAAGAAATTTCTTAACTGTTATCTGTTCTGTCACTGCATAAGTAAGCTGTTTCATTCGCTTGCGATAAATGAATCGTGCACACGTTTCCAGAAAGGAAAGGGTCTAAATCGTGCAAATCTCACTTTCTCATCCGCAACACGGTACTGTATCGACGAAACACCTTTATGATCCGCAGTGATATGATCAAATGTAAGCTGTAACGTGATTGGATTTGCAGGTTCCACCTGACAATTATGATGTTTAGGGAGTACGAGCGGTGAACCGACTGTACGGAACACACGATTGTTAATCGAAGCAATTTCGGTCACTTGAATTGCATCCAATGAAGGATGTATCAGTGCACCGCCAAGCGCTTTATTATATGCCGTAGAGCCGCTCGGTGTTGAAATACACAATCCATCGCCTCTAAAACGTTCAAATAGCTCACCTCTTAAACTTATATCTGCGACCAGCGTTGCACCATTATGTGTCTTTACAGTAGCTTCGTTCAGTGCGAGATATCGACTCGCCTTACCTTCATCGTATCTGACAACAACTTCAACAAGCGGGTATTCGATGACCTGGAATGAATCATTATTGATTGCAATGATCAGTTTTTCCACTTCATGCGGGAGCCAGTCTGCATAGAAGCCAAGATGTCCCGTATGTATACCAACAAAACTCGTTTCTTCCAGTTGATGACTATATGTATGAAACGCCTGAAGTAAGGTCCCGTCTCCCCCAACAGAGATGACAATTTCAGGAGTCGCTGTATCTTCTGTCATATTGAAGTCATTCATATAACTGACCATCTTCTGCTTTAAAGCATTACTCTTAGAGTCACCTTTAGTCAATATTGCATATCTCATCGCTTCACCTCTTAGCGTTTTTCGCTGCGTTGTTCGGTATAATATTTTTGTGCTTCCTGTATTTCTTCACGAATTTCAGACATCTCTTCATCCAGCAGAAATGCAGCTTCAGCCGCACGTTCCAGTCTCGTTCTGATTTCCGGCGGATAGTCCCCACTATACTTATAGCGCAGCGTATGTTCAATCGTTGCCCAGAAATTCATGGCAAGTGTACGAATCTGAATTTCTGCAAGAATAAACTTCTGGCCCGATAACGTTTCTATCGGATACTTGATGATGACATGATACGAGCGATATCCGCTTTCCTTCGTATCTTTGATATAATCACGCTCTTCAACGACTTCAAAGTCACTTCTTGCTTTAAGCATATTAACGACAACATCGATATCATCTACGAACTGACACATCAACCTTAAACCCGCAATATCATACATCTCTTCACTGAGCTTATCAAATGCGATTCCTCTCGTATTCGCTTTCTCGATAATGCTTGGTACCGGCTTTACGCGTCCGGTCACAAATTCAATTGGTGATGATTTACCTTCATTAATAAACTGTTTTCTTATGCCTTTAAGCTTCACTTTAAGTTCATCAACCGCCTGATAATACGGCGACAAGAATAAATCCCATTGATTCATACGCTCACTCCGTCCTACAATTCAAATGCATGCTCAACACTCTCTGTAAATTCTTTCCCATAGTTATAGTTACCTTCTATGTTCTCAAGCAGAAACTGCAGTTCTTCCTTAAAGTTATCTAACTGTAGCGTTCCGTATAGATACCAGTCTTTATCCTGATACTGCTTTAACATCGGCCATGTTTCCTGGACAAATCGTAAGTGATGGAATTCCCCATCATCCAGCAGATAGACAAACTGCATATGATCACTATCTACGACCATTGTTCCTGTTGCTGTAACGTCCAGTTGTGATTCCTCTGTATATATCTTAACTTTGTTATCTTCCAGTTTGATTTCGTTGACATGTAAATTCATAATATCCACTCCTTAACAACAATATTTTAACATAAAACGGCACATAACTTTAACGGATTGATAATTTCTATATAAAATATGTTAATTTCTTTACTTAAAAGTACAGTTTTCGCATAATAAAGTTAACATTTATTATTGGAGGCTCACGATGAATCACCTGGAAATCGAATTCAAGAACATGCTTAACTATGAAAGCTATACCTTACTTAAATCACTTTACTTTAAAGACGTATCGCCTTTTACGCAGACCAACTTCTATATGGATACGAAAGACTTCAAGCTTAGAGATAAGCACATCGCACTGCGCATAAGAGACGCCGGAAGGCTTAAAGAGATGACATTGAAGATCCCTCAGCAGATTGGCGTCATGGAATATAATATTCCACTTAATGATAGCGATCTAACACAAGATTTCTATGAAGTAGATACGCTACCGGAACCCATTCGCAGTGAACTGATCAGACGGGATATCCACGCACCGCTGAAAGTATTCGGCGCATTATCAACTGAACGCATGGAGACGGAATACGAATCCGGCCTTCTTGTACTTGATGCCAGTGCCTATCTGGATACAGAAGACTTCGAACTTGAATATGAAGTCTCAGATTACGATAGCGGCAAACAAATATTCGATAACTTACTGAAACAGCACAGTATCCCTGTTTCTGTAAGTAAAAATAAAGTACAGCGTTTCTATGATCATTTCGTGCAGTTACAAGCAAAAAACTTTTAAAAAGGAATATACATGATATATTTAGTTAAAAAGGAGCTGGCATATTGAACACGCCATTTGAACAAATCGGTCAGGAAACGTTGTATGAGATGATTGATATCTTCTATCGATATGTCGCACATGATACACGTATCAACCATCTGTTTCCTGGCGACTTCGAAGAAACGAGCCGTAAACAGAAACAATTCTTAACACAGTTTCTTGGTGGACCTACACTATACTCAGATGAGCATGGTCATCCAATGCTACGTGGCAGACATATGCCGTTTACTATCGGTTCACAAGAAAAGGACGCATGGCTTGAGAACATGTACAGGGCAGCACATGAAGTGGATATGGATAAGGATGTCAGAACGTATCTATTACAAAGGCTGACATTAACAGCAGAACATATGGTAAATGCTGAATATTAATTGCAGGTGAATACAATGAATCATTTACAGCTTGTACGCGAAAAACAATATGAACCATTGATGCCTAAGAAGAAAATCGAAATCTATTCTTTCTTCGATCCCTTCTGTAAGGACTCATGGCAGATGAAATCGTTACTTCGTAAGCTACAAATAGAATATAATCAGTTTGTCGACATTAAGCAGATTCTTCTGCCGAGCTTGAAAGTCCTGACTAAATGTCAGGCGCAAAGTACGACAATCGATGATAATATCGCACTTGCATTTAAAGCCGCTGAACTGCAAGGTCGCAAAAAGGCTGCACACTTTTTGAACTACATCCAGAATGCTATTATGCCTAAACAGGATATCATCACCAAAGAACTGATACTCCATTCAGCGGACAAAGCAGGGATTGATGTTGAAGTATTCTTAGAGGATATTAAAAGCAGTCATGTGACTACATCACTAAAATGCGATCAGCATATTTCGAACGAAATGGATGTCAACTATACACCGACACTCGTGTTCTTCAATGAAAACTTCGAAGATGAGGGGTTGAAGGTTGAAGGCATTCAGAACTATTCAATCTATACGTATATTATCAGTGAATTGATGGATGTTCCTATAGAAAAAGAACTACCACCAAAACTCATGGACTATATCAACGAACAGGAGCTCGTCAGTGAATCAGAGCTCGAAGTCATCTATGAATGGCCGAAACCTCTGCTCATCAATGAACTACGTAAATTGAAGATGCAGCGATTAATAGAAGATGTCCACTATGACCATGATCTTTTCTGGAGAAAGGTCAGTATATAGAATTTATATTCAAAAATAAATCACCCGAACAATACGTATCCTCAGTATTGTCCGGGTGATTTTATCTACTATATGTTAACTTTAAAAGAAGGCATAAAAAAAATACCGTGTCTGTATACACGGTATTAAACAAAGGGGATGGGAGAAATCTTTCACTCAAACAAAGGGGTATGTTTGGTATGTGATCAATTTCATGTATAAAATATAACATGTGTGATTGTTCATTTCAACGTTTTTATCTATCGTTCACAAAATAGACATATTGTAAACGATTTCACAAAGTCTTTGTATCTTTTCGTGATTTTGCGTGTGTCTGTTCGCGAGTGTTACGACCTTGATTTAATTAATGCTTCGAATGCATCCAGACGTTCTTCAAATACTTTACATGCATTTTCAATTGGTGTTTTTTCGTTCATATCGACACCTGCTTTCTTCAGCACTTCGATCGGATAATCAGAACTTCCGGCTTTCAGGAATTCATTGATATACTTTTCAACTGCTGGTTGCCCCTCTTCTAAAATCTTCTTACTTAATGCGTATGCTGCACTATATCCAGTTGCATATTGATACACATAGTAATTGTAATAGAAGTGTGGAATTCTGCTCCATTCATATTGAATATAGTCATCTGTAATTACAGCGTCCCCGTAATACTTCTCGTTTAACTTGCGATACTCTGCGTTTAGTCGCTCTGCTGTCAACGGCTCATTCTGTTCAGCAAGTGTATGAATTAAATATTCAAACTCTGCAAACATCGTCTGTCTGAACACTGTACCGCGGAATCCGTCTAACTGATAGTTCAGTAAATAGAGCTTCTTCTTATCATCATCTAGATGTTTATACATATAATCAGCAAGTAATGCTTCATTACAAGTTGAGGCAACTTCTGCTACGAAGATAGAATAGCCTGACATATTTGACGGCTGATTATTTCTTGAGAAATAACTATGTGCACTATGTCCGAATTCATGCGTCAAGGTGAATGTGTTGTTCACACTATCTGTCCAGTTCATTAAGATGAATGGATTAGTACCGAACGTACCTGAAGAGTATGCTCCGCTTCTCTTGCCCTTATTCTCATAAACATCCACCCAGCGATTCGTTAAACCTTCTTTGATGACATCTGTATACTCTGATCCCATCGGTTCTAAACTTTTCAGCATCCACGCTTTCGCTTCTTCATATGTCACTTCGAATTTCTCATCCTGAATTACTGGCGTGTACATATCATACATATGCATTTCATCTAATCCAAGTAATTCCTTACGCAGCTTCGTATAGCGATGTAATAAGTGCAAGTTATCATTCACTGTCTGCACTAAATTATCATAAACCGATTCTGGAATATCATTGTTAGACAGGGCCTGTGCACGTGCACTTTCGTAGTTTCGAACTTTGCTTGAAAATACACTCGCCTTCACTTTACCTGCTAATGTCTGTGCTAACGTATTGTTGAACTGTCCATACTTTGAATACACTTCTTTATATGCATTCTCTCTTAACACACGGTCATCTGATTCTAGATAGGTAATATAGTTGCCGTGAGATAATGGTAAGCTGTTCCCCTCTTTATCTTTGACGTTATCAAACTTCAAGTCAGCATTGTTAAACATACCGAATGTGTTTGTCGACGCAGATAATGCCTCAGACGCTTCTGCAAGAATCTTCTCTTCACTTTCACTTAACACGTGTGGACGCTTCTTATTGATGCGCTCTAAATCAAACTTAAAGCGCTGTAAGCCATCCAGCTCAGCGACATAAGATTTTAAAGTCGCTTCGTCAATCGACATCAATTCAGGCAGCATAAAGCTCCAGCGTGCACTGAACTGGCTCGCTAAATTTGCAGCACGCTGTTCAAATGCTGTATACTTCGCATTTGAAGTATCCTGATCATGCTTTAAGTGTGCATATACATAAACTTTTCCGAGCTGTTCATCGATTTCAGCATCTAATAGCAATGCTTCTAATAAGTTTTCTGCACTATCACCGATTTTCCCTTTTATTTCTTCTTCTCGGCCGAGATATCCTTCAAGCTTCTTGAATGCACTTTCCCATGCGTCATCACTTTCAAAGATTGTAGTTAAGTCCCATGTATTCTCTAGTTTCTGTTCATCTCTAGTAATCAGTTCTGACATAAATAGCCTCCTAAAATAAATTTATCTTAATTTTCTCATTTTTTCGCGGAAATTGCACGTATTTGCTTCGATATCCGATAATATTCTTGTAAAATGTGTGTGCATAAAGAAAGTTCATGACCATAACACTGTGCAGCAGGATGAATATTCAATACCGTACTGAATGCCTCTAATGTAAACGCATCATGATGAACCATGCGTTCCAGTTCCAGCTGCCAATAGATTGGATGCGCATTCAAAAGTATCTGCTCAGGCAGAATGATACGATAGTGTAAAGGTATACTGTCCTTGTGAATATTCAGCTGATAGAGTGCACTTAATGTCGGTTCTAATACAGAGCGTCTCGCAACGCAGTTTCTAATATACTGCTGCACGTCTCTATCGTTCATCACCTTATGTGCCGATTTCAGTAGTGAGTGTATCATATGATGGAAGAGCTCTTCCTTTGATTGTACTGTAAACCGCTGCACCTTATATTTAAAACGTCCCACTACTTGCTGAATCTTCAGTGCATAAAGTGTCTCATCTGCAATGTCCAGTACAAACAAAGTATGTGACGGATAATAGATCAATGACTGCTGAAAATAATTCAATATGAGTATATCTTCCTCTATCTTAAGCGAACGATAATCGGTAATCCAGCACACTTTCATGCCGAGCGATTGATAGCCTGCTGTCCTGCTTGCAACTATTCGTGCAGGAATTACTGATAGCTGAAGTTCTAATGCAACCCCTTCGTTCAGCAGAATATCAGGAATCTGCTCAATCTCACTGATAAAGTATTCAAGAGATGCTTGATGTGCCCCGAACATGCGATAAAGCATATACTTCCCTTGCAGATGACTGAGCGACTCTTTACGGTAGACGTTACTGAAACAATCATGTGTTGAAATATGCGAGAAATGAGAAATCTTCATCTCTCCTCTTCTCAGCACAACCTTCTGGTGGCATACCGGGCAATAATAATGTTGATTACGCGCTGCAAACTGTGCTTGTACTAATTCTCCATTGCTATTCATCGCCTGAATCAAAAAACAGCACCTCCTGATGATATATATCAGAAAGTGCTGTTTTGATTCTATAAGATTTTGTAAAGATTACTGTTTAAAATACTGCTTTACTTGACGCTTTACATTGTGACTCATCACAATCTTACCGTATTCATCCAGCTGTTCGTGAGAGATTTGTGTCTCATCCGCATATTCCAGTATATGTGCAATATAACTATGAATCGCATCTTCTGACATATGGTCATCGAACTCTACATAGTAATAATACTTACCTTCATACATATACAATAAGTCTTCAATGTCTACATCTTCATAATTATGATAACTAAATTGAATCAAATCTTCCAGATCATCAAAGTGTACAATAAAGAACTGTTCTGTCGATTCTTCTGACGCACGCATGAGTAAATCACGTAGTTCAGAATCGCTGTGCATTGAGTTATTAATAAAATCATTCACTTTCTCATCTATATTTAAGTCACTGTCATCTTCTGGTAACTGCAGATCATCATTCTTAGATTTTGTTACAACAACCTCAATTCCTTTATCAAAGGCATGGACTTGTATCCATAACGGACCATCGAAAAAGAAATCCTCTTCCTCATTAACCTCTTCCATCACAGACCAGAAGAATTCCTCACCTTTCTTGCGGCTCGTCCACAGATCATCACGCTTGAAACCACGCGCTTCAATATCAGTATATGTCAAATAAAATTTTAAAGTTGATTCATTCACTCGCTCTATTCTCATGAGTCATTCCTCCAATCCTATGTATGAATGGTAATATCATTGTACACGAAGAAAAGATTTCCTACAATAAAACTGTTTATAAAAAGAGGTACCTGCAAAATGCAGGCACCTCTTTTTATATCAATATTATTCTACCATACGTTGCGCTTCTAATAATTGGAATGTACGAACCTTACGTGGCAAGAATCTTCTGATTTCATCTTCGTTGTATCCAACTTGAAGACGTTTCTCATCTAAAATAATCGGACGACGAAGTAATCCAGGATTCTTCTGAATAATATCGTATAAATCTTGTAATGGTAATGAATCGATATCTACATTTAATTTCTGGAATGTCTTAGAACGTGTAGAGATAATTTCATCTGTACCATCTTCTGTCATTCTTAAAATCGCTTTAATCTCATCAATTGATAAGTTTTCTGAAAAAATATTACGCTCCGTATACGGAATGTCATGTTCTTGTAACCATGCTTTCGCTTTACGGCAAGATGTGCAACTTGGTGAAGTAAATAATGTTACCATACATCTCACTCTCCTAATTGTTTAGATTTATCGGTTAGTTCTTTCATACGAGGTGTGTACTCTACCTATATACCCGAATACCGGGACGTTAAACATATGATTTGACAAATCTTTAAACTATTTGTCTTTCCTAACCTGATAATGTCATTATAATACGTAAACATTAAAATTAAATGAGAATTCTCTAATATTTTAAAAAGATTTTATATTACTTTCAGATAATTCACATTTTTGCCTTATTTATATCTTAAGCAAGAATCTAAATAAAACTTTTAATATTTACTCTTACACTATACACCCATCAAACAATAATAACAATACGTTTTCATAAAGTTTCACAATCGTCATATTTCGATAATGTATATTTTATAGTACAATGAATAATAATATAGAAGAAACTTAATCAAAGGAGTTAATCAAATGGAAACATTATTCTCAGGTATACAGCCGAGCGGGGTTCCGACAATTGGTAACTATATCGGCGCATTGAAGCAATTTACAGAGATACAGGATGAGTACGACTGCTATTTCTGCATCGTTGATCAGCATGCTATCACAGTACCACAGGACAAAGCGGCACTACGCAAGAACATCCGCTCACTCGCAGCTCTTTACCTAGCAAGTGGACTTGACCCAGAAAAAGTGACACTCTTCATTCAGTCAGAAGTCCCGGCACATGCTCAGGCTGGATGGATGCTGACTACTATCTCATCAATCGGCGAATTAGAACGTATGACACAATACAAAGATAAAGCGAAAGACCGTAAAGAAGGCATACCTGCAGGATTACTCACATATCCACCACTAATGGCGGCAGACATTCTTTTATATGGAACGAACATCGTACCCGTTGGTGAAGATCAGAAGCAACATCTGGAATTAACACGCGACTTAGCAGAACGCTTCAACGCACGTTACAACAACATCTTCACAATCCCTGAGATACGCATGCCTAAAGTCGGTGGCAGAATTATGAGCTTACAGGAACCGACGAAGAAAATGAGTAAATCTGACAGCAACACGAAAGGATTCATCTCATTACTAGACCCGCCAAACACTGTCGCTAAGAAAATTAAATCAGCAGTAACAGACTCTGACGGAATTGTGAAATATGATAAGGAAAATAAGCCAGGTATCTCGAATCTACTCAGCATCTATTCAATATTTACCGGTAAGACAATCGCCGAACTTGAAGCAATGTATGAAGGCAAAGGATATGGCGACTTTAAATCCGATCTTGCTGACGTCATGGTTGAATTTATTACGCCATTCCAGGAGAAATATGAGTATTATATGAACTCTGAGGAATTAGACAGAATATTAGACGAAGGTGCTGAGAAAGCACGTAAGAAATCATTCAAGATGTTAAAGAAAATGGAAAACGCAATGGGACTCGGAAGAAAGAGAAGGTAAGTTAAAGTTCAATTAAGAACGCCTGAACCAGTGATGGTTCAGGCGTTTTCATAGTGTTGTGCCCATATAGGTTAGTGTTTGGGCATTTTGTGCACAAACAGATGAGTATTTGGGCGTTTCCGAGTAGTTGTGATCAAACATACTCTAGTAAATGCAGAATCTTACCATTAAGCACCATCCATCATGCATACGTGCATCTCAATATTGATTGAGTGATCCTTTCTTTCTTGCATAATATGACAAACGATTAAACACTATCACACCAATTACAAAATATACAAACGAATTAATAATGAGCATTATTATCTCACCTATTGAAACAGTTCCATCAAATATAGCATTGATATTAATAATACCCCATGTTATCGGTAAACATTTTGAAAAAATATCTAATACGAACGGTAAATTATTGCCACTAACTAATACACCCGTAAAAAATAAAAATATATAATTCAAAATAACAGTAATCGCAGATATTCTTTTAAAAATAATGGATAGACCAGCTAACAAAAATGAAAACCCATATATTCCTAACATCGTCAATATTAATATAAGTATCATTAATGGATTGAGTAACGGTATAAGATTAAAGTGTCCTTTAACTAAATCAGGTGAGAAGATAAAGATAAACAATAATGTTCCCGATGACAGTATTATGCCTCCAATTGCATCAAAAATAAACGTTGCAATTGCTCGACCAAGCAGCATTAAATTTAAATTTGTCTTGGTCAGAAAAATTTGTTCAAGAGTTCCCAGCTGCATCTCCTCTTGTAATATAAAAGTAAATATTGCGATTGCATTGATACCGATATACCATACAAATATTCCTATCAATAACTGTGCAACAATATTGCTATTCCCACTATCCCTTGTCACTACTGCATAAGTAAGACCAGAAAATAATATCAAATATGAAATAATTTCAGCAATAGAATCCACATAATATCGCTTGAACATTCCTTTAAACTTGATAAATTCTGCATATAGTATATCAATCATCATACTCACCTATCACTTGTACAAATATCGATTTCAAATCTTGTCTCTCGGTCGTGATTTCTTTGATTTGAATATTTTGTTCATTTGCTTTCTGTATAAATTTCGATAATATATTCATATCTATTCGATAGATCATATCTTCGCTTATATATCCTGTTACTTTCTTATCAGTAACGATATTTACATAAGATTCATTTTGAAATGAAGCAAATAATTCCTGTTTAGATATGTCTTTTATAATACGACCATCCTTATATAAGATGATTTGATCAGCGAGCTGTTCGGCAACGTCCATTTGATGTGTCGTTAAGATGATGGTCTTTCCTGCATTCGTTAACTTCAATAAGTATTCCATCAAACTATTTGTAGATTGCACATCTAAGCCAAGTGTAGGTTCATCAAGTATAAGGAGCTCAGGATCGCGAATCATAACTATTGCTAACGCAACTTTTTGTTGCATCCCTCTCGATAATTCTGCTACATAAGTAAATTTCTTATGCGATAAATCTAATACCTCAAGCACTTCATCAATTCGATGATTCAATTGATTACGTCTTAATTTATTTAACTTGCCAAAATAGAACAAATTATCGTACACCGTTAAATAATAATAAACGTTTCGTTCTCCTTCTAGAATACATCCTATCTGAGATAATGGATTATTACCAATATGGTAATGAATCGTTCCCCTATCCGGAATAATCAAATCTACAAGGCATTTAATTAATGTAGACTTCCCAGCACCATTTTCACCGAGCAGACAAGTTATCTTTCCTTTTTGAATACTAAAAGACACATTATCTACCGCATTTACAACATTATTCTTATTTTTAAATACTTTACTTAAATTTTGAACTTCCAGTGCAAGCACTTCGTCACCCCACCTTTAACGTTCTATTTGTAAATCGTTCGACCTCCGGATCATGAGAGATTATAAATACAATTTTGTCATTACAATACTTTAACACTGATTCCAGAATCATCTGCTGTGAGGCTTTATCAATGTTACTTGTCACCTCATCTAAAATGACACAGTCTACCTGTTCATGGAATAGTCGTGAAATCATAATACGCTGCTTTTCTCCACCTGAGAAGTTCGTACCTTTTTCATAGATAACTTCATCTAAATTATGATGTGTTAATACTGACTGTAATACATCCAGACCGCTCATCATATCCCAGTCAATCGCACTTTCATCTTTCCCGAATGCGATATTATGCTTGATTGATATCGGTAATATGGAACTATCCTGAGAAAGATAATAAATATGTTCACGTAAATTTTGATTATTAAGTTCATTGACACTTTGTTCATTAATCATTACGCCTGAACTTGTTCTATACTTTAATAAGCTCTTCATCAATGTACTCTTCCCACTTCCTGACGTGCCTGTAACAAAGACGATATCACCTTTGTTAAATGTCTCGTCCACATGGTATTGAAAGATACGATCGCCAATTTTAACAGTTGCATCTTTAATTGTTATTTTATCAATTCCATCAATGCTTTTATGTCCTTCTTTTTCAACTACAGGCAAAATTTCATCTGTAATAAATTCATTGGACACCTGCATATCACGATATTCTAAGTTGATACTTGTAAATGCTTGTAATGATACAAAGTATATCGGTAATACGATACTCACAATAACAAGCGCACTTACTTCAGTCTGTCCTGTATAGATAAAATAAGCGAGTACAAAATACATCATATTCTGAATAAAGCTGTTTAATAACTTAATCATTAAACTCGTGCTTTGCGCGAATTTATTTACTTCTTTCATCGAATGAAATATACGATGAACAGAAGGTCTGATTAAATTTTCTATACGTTCATATGTCGCTTGTTTAATCATATCAACATTATTAAATACACCAATGATTTCTTTATACCCTGTAGATGTCTGCTGCTGCATAACCTTACTTTTTTCCATCAATTTTTTATTGATCAGTTTATATCCAAAGTAGTTGATAGGAATCAGTATAAACAATATGACTGCAAGCCATAAATTAATTTTCAGTACAATCGCAAGGCATACAAGCAAAATAATAATATTGCTCATTAAACTGGTAATGCTATTTGCGATAAACATATAGAAACTGTTTACAATCATAGCAAATCGGTCAATAAGATATGTCGGTTCTTTTTGAAGTAGATCATCATAGTTCATTTTATGCATCAGTCGATACAATTTATGCGTATGGCTTACATTAAACGAATAGGCAAAATGCTCTCTAATATACACCATGACAATTTGAATGACGTATGTTATGAACATGAAAATGATGACTAACCAAAGCGTGCTTTTATTGATATTATAATTCTCACCAAATACAGTTGTAAGCAGTAATGGTACAGATACTGTCAGCAGTGCAGTTATTAAAGTAAAAATAAAAGTAATGATTAAAAGCTTCTTATTTTCTTTAAAAAGACCGTCCACCTCACTTCACCCTTTCATAGCACTTCCCATCATCTGTTCGTTTCAAATATCCGTAATCTACCATGTACCTTCTGATTATTGCATAATCATCGTAGTATGCTTTGATTATTTCATTGATTTCTTTTTCTGAATACGTTTTAGTATGATTAAACAGAGTGACAAACCAATCGAACAATAATATTTTATCTTTTTCTTTCTTTGGAATTTGTACCAGTTTATTATTTTTGAAAAATCTTAACCTTAAATCTTCCATATAAATCTCCTTATAAAAATAAGCGACTGATTATGTTATCAGTCGCTTATTTTCAAAGTACTTCAACTATTACTTCAAATTTTGCAAACTTGAAATAACTTATGAGCATCTGCTCAAGTTGAGTTTTAAATTCCAATAGAGTGGTCTCTTCAACTTCTCCATCATGATGTAAATCTATTGAAATTCTATCATCTTGTTTTTCATGATTTTGTAATAGTCCTATACCTGTAACTAATGCATTTTTAAGTGCAATTATCTGAATAACAGACGGCACAAGTAATGGATTTGAAATAATGTCATGATTTCCAGTAATATCTACTTTCATATCCTCACTCCTAAATCAACTTACGATCATGTTCAATGATTTCTTCTTCAATTTCGATCTTTCGTTCTGTGATTTCTTCTTCAGACACTTCCTGCTCTGTAATCAGTTCGTCTTCATCATAACGAATTTCTCTGTCATCGTGATGTTCTGTCATATTATCACCTCTATCGATTTGATTTAGGGTTCATTGCATCTTTAATACCTTCACCGATGAAGTTAATACAAAGGATTGTTACTGTAATCGCAATCGCTGGTGGCATCCAGATCCATGGTTTCCCGCGCAGGATATCCCCTTCTTGCGCGTCAGATAACATATTCCCCCATGTCGGTGTAGCTTTATCGATACCGAATCCTAAGAAACTCAATCCTGCTTCTGCTACAATCTGTACTGCGAATAATAATGTTGCCTGTACGATAATAACGCTTAAGATGTTCGGGAATAGGTGTTTGAATAAAATCTTATATGTTGGTGTTCCGATTGATTTTGCGGCTAAAAAATATTCATTTTCTTTCTCCTGCATCACTTTACCACGTACGAGCCTTGCAATTCCGACCCACGACAGCGCGATTAATACTGCTGCTAAGATCATTGCTGAACCGTATGGGTTTTTAATCTTATCGCTGAATGTTGCGTTTAATACGATAGCGAATGGTAGGAACGGGAATAACATTACGAACTCAGTGAAACGCATGAGTATCGTATCTACCCATCCACCGTAGTATCCCGAGATCATTCCAATCAATATACCAATAAGGAGTAACCCTACTGTTGTTACAAGTCCAAAGATTAATGACACGCGTCCTGAGTATAATAATCGGCTTAATATATCACGTCCACCGGCATCTGTTCCTAACCAGTGCTCCGGACTCATATCACCTTTAATAAGTACTAAGTTCTGAAGATTCGGATCATATGGGGCGATAAGGGGCGATAACAATGAAATAATAAAGATTGTCAATAAAGTTATCAATGCGCCCATCGCAAGTTTATTTTTCATAAATTTTGCACGTGCAATTTGCAGAGGTGACTTGGCTACTTTTTTAGGTTTTACGTTTACTGTTTCAGTTTTTACTGTATTCATAGTCATCCTCCTAGTTACTCTTAATCCTTGGGTCAACAATGCTGTATGCGATATCTGAGATTAAGTTCGCAAGTAACCCTAAGAAAGAGAAGAATAGTAATAACGCCATCATCAGAGGATAATCTTTACCACTGATTGAATCTACGAGTAATTTTCCGATACCCGGATAAGAGAAGATTGTTTCAGTGATAACTGCCCCACCAAAGATTGACAATACATCCGCTCCAAAGAAAGTAACGATTGGAATTATCGAGTTTCTTAAGATATGTTTATTATAAATCTTTGACTTAGATAATCCTTTTGCACGTGCTGTTCTTGTATAATCCTTACGTGAATTTTCAATGATATCATTACGTAGAAACTGAACATAGCTTGCTGTAGACAGAATCCCCAATATTGTTCCTGGTAGTATTGCATGGTATAGCTTACTTAAATAATATTGTAATGAACCATCTTCAAGCCCGATTGCTACCGATCCTGAAAATGGGAACCACCCTAATTTGAATGCAAAGATATAAATTGCAAACACACCAGCTACAAATGATGGTACAGCAAGCATGAGATAATTAAAGAATTGAACCGCATAATCTATAAACGTATAAGGCTTACGTCCAGAAATGATACCTAATGGAAATGCTGCAAGATATGTAATAATTAAAGTAACCACACCTAACAGTATTGTATTCGGCATTCTTTCTTTTATTAAATCAATAACTGGTCGCTTATAACGAATAGAATCACCTAAGTCTCCCTTAATTACGTTCTTACCCCATTTCATGTATTGTACATGAATCGGATCATTTAGCCCAAGCTTTTCACGCTGTGCTTCGATGTATTCAGATTTAGCATTTTTAGGATCACCCATCCCAGTAAATGCATCTCCTGGTTGAAGCTTTGAAATTCCAAATATAACAATTGATGTTAAAAATAATAACGGAATCATTAATAGTAGACGCTTAATGATTAACTGAACCATCTATAGCACTCCCTTCCTCTAGTAAGATGCAAGAAGCATAATGTCTTTCACTTAATTGAACACTTCTCGGCTTAATCGTCTTACACTCTGCTTTTGCTACAGGACATCTTGTGTGGAACGGACATCCCGATGGTGGATCAGCAGGTGAAGGGAGATCACCTTTTAATATAATACGCTCTTTACGCTTTTCAGGATCGATCTCCGGTATTGCTGAAATGAGTGCTTTCGTATACGGATGCTGTGGATTATTGTATACTTCATCTGCTGGCCCTTGTTCTACAAGGTGCCCAAGATACATAACACCAATATAATCACTAACGTGTTTCACTACACTTAAGTCATGAGCAATAAATAAATAGCTTAGATTAAACTCTTTCTGTAAATCATCCATAATATTTAATACTTGTGATTGTACGGATACGTCCAAGGCACTAACAGGTTCATCTGCTATGATGAGTTTAGGTTTTAATGCAAGTGCACGTGCAATTCCTATCCTTTGACGCTGTCCACCAGAAAATTCATGAGCATAGCGGTAATAAGCATCTTCATTTAAACCTACACGATTGAGCAGATCCTTAACCTCATCCTCAATTTCATCCATCTTTTTTCCGTAATAATTTCTAATAGGTTCACCAACAATATCTCCAACCATCTGCATAGGATTTAGTGATGCATAGGGATCCTGAAAGACCATCTGAAATCCTTTTCGCGCTTCTCTTAATTCTTTACCTTTGAGCTGTGTAATATCTTGTCCGAGAAAGTCGATTGTCCCATCTGTTGCATCTTGCAACCTTAATATTGTACGACCTGCTGTTGACTTACCACAACCTGACTCACCGACAAGACCCATTGTCTCTCCTTCAAATATCTTGAAAGATATACCATCAACAGCTTTTACGTGACCTACTGTGCGTTTAAAGAAACCGCCTTTGATTGGATAATACTGTTTCAAATTTTTAACTTCTAATATCGTTTTTTTCTCCATTACTTCACAACCTCCTTAGCGTCAGTATATAGATGACAATATGCTACATGTCCTGTTTCAAACTCCGACGCCCTTGGTGTAGTTGTATAACAATGATCCATTGCAAATGGACATCTCTCTGCAAAACGACATCCTTCAGATCTTAATTCCGTGATGGAAGGTACGATGCCCTTAATCGTTTCAAGACGCTCTACTTCTTCATCTAATTTCGGAATCGATTTAAGTAGAAGTTGAGTATATGGATGCTTTGGGTTCTTAAATACTTCAGCAACCGTTGCCTTTTCAATTATACGTCCGGCATACATCACCGCAACAGTATCACATACTTCTGAAATTACGCCTAAATCATGAGAAATAAAGATAATTGACATATCCGTCTTTGTCTGAACATCTTTCAGTAATTCTAGAATTTGAGCTTGAACAGTTACGTCTAAAGCTGTGGTTGGTTCATCAGCAATGAGTAAGCTTGGCATACATGATATAGCAAGCGCAATCATAACACGCTGACGCATGCCACCTGATAGCTGATGGGGGTATTCATCAACAATCTTGTCGGCACGAGGGATTCCAACTTGTCTTAATAATTCTATTGCACGTTCTCGTGCTTGCTGTTTATTTAACTTTAAATGTAATTGAATCATTTCAATCAGCTGATTTCCAATTGTGAAAACTGGATTTAAGGAAGTCATCGGCTCCTGGAAGATCATCGAAATTTCTTTACCACGAAATTTGTTGATTTCTTCTTCGGTTTTCTTTTCAATATGCTCACCCTTATATATAACTTCTCCTCCAGATATTCTAGAAATTTTCTCAGGGAGTAGTTTCATAAGTGACATACTAAGCACAGATTTCCCACATCCTGATTCACCAACGATGCCCATCACTTCGCCACGATCTATACTAAATGATACGCCATCGACCGCATTGTAGAACTTACCTTTGATATCGAATCCAACCTCTAGATCATTAACCTCTATAATTCTTCTATCACTCATATTCTCCCACCTTCATTCTTTCTTTCTTAAAAAAAACCTCGATAAGGATCGAGGTTTTTTTTATTATTTCTTGTCTTCTACAGCCCATTCATAAGATGGATTTGTACCTTTAAGTGATACTTCAAAGTTTTTAACTCGATCATTAACTACCGTAGTATCTACTAATTCCGCCATAGGAATAACTGGTAATTCTTTGTTCATTAATTGTTGCCATTTCACGTATAAGTCTTTACGTTTTTCTTTATCTGTTCCAACTTTGTCAAAGTCTAATGCATCATCTAATAACTTATCAGCTTCTGGATTATTATAACGAGACTCATTCCAAAGTGCATCTGAACGATATAGTCCTGATGGGTCTGGATCAGCGCCTTGAGACCAACTTCTGAAATACACTTCCATGTCTTTATCAGCATTCTCTAAATCTGTACCAAACTTACCAAATTCAACCATTTGAACTTTTGTTTTTAAACCAACTTTTTCCCAGTAACCTTTTAAAGCTGCAGTTCGTGGTTCGAATGTCGGATTAGAACCTGCATAATGTTTCAAGTTAACTTCGAATGGTTTACCTTGAGGATCCTCACGGAAGCCATCTCCATCTTTATCTTTATATCCTGCTTCATCCAGTAATTTTTCTGCTTCTTTTGTATCATATTTATAATCTTCTAACTTATCTTTATCCGCTGCTACCCAGTGATTAGATGGAATTAAACTATTCGTTTTTTCTCCATAACCATATAAGAATGCTTTAATCCATTCATCACGATTAATTGCATGCGCCATCGCTTTACGTAATCTTACATCTTGGTACTTCGGACGTTCTTTTCCGATTTTCATCGTCTTTTTATCATAATCATTTAATACAAATCCAAGAATCATGTAGCTTGTTGAAGGTGATTCTAAAACTTTAAGTTTTTCATCTCCAGATTCTTTAACCTCTTTAGCAATTGGTGCAGTAACAGAAGCCATATCTACTTCTCCACTTTCTAATGCTTGGGTTAATGAAGTCTGTTCAATTACACGTAGGTTAACCTTATCGATTTTTGGTTCACCTTGCCAGTAGTCTTTGAACTTTTCAAATTCAACAGACTCACCGTCAACAATCTTTTTAACTTTGAAAGGTCCAATACCGATTGGATTTTTACGAACTTCTGGTGATTTCCCCATATCCTTTACTGGAATATCTTTAAAGACTTTCTCACTGATTGGAGCGCCTGTCCATAAATTTAATAAATTATTTACTTTCTTCTTATCAAAAGTGACTTCTGCTGTATAGTCATCAATTTTCTTGATACCTGATACAGTATCGGCTTTGCCATCGTGCTTTTCTTTAGCACCTTTAATATCTTCCACACCAGTATAACGAGGACCATCGTAATCTTTATCCGCTAAAGTTTCTAAAGTGAAGATCCAGTCATTGATTGTAAATTCATTACCATCTTGCCATTTAATCCCTTTTTTAACTTTGAATTCATAAGTTTTACCGTCACCTTTATCTTTCCACGAAAGAATTTTAGGCTTCATTTCTAGTTCATCGTTATAATCTACTAATCCATCATTGAAATAACTAATAACTTCTGAATCTCCCGTACTTTTTGCAAAGATAGACTGGAAGTTACCTTCTGGTGGTGCACTCAGCCCTACATTTAAAGTCCCGCCTTTAGCGTCACTTTTTTCTGTTTTACCACTTTTTGCACCTGTCTTACCTGTGTCTTCATTCTTCTTACCGCCACCACATGCAGCAAGTACTAAAACTAATGCAAGCATTAAAATACTGAAAAACTTAAACTTTCTCTTCATGTTATACCCCCCATATTTGAATTAAAGTTGGAATCTATACTTATCGTGTTAGATTTTCCATTATATGAATAAATATTATATTCATATAATGGAAAACCCAATGAATAATGTACGAATTCCGATATAAATTATTAGCTTAAATAAATTATATTGATTTCAGACAATTCTGTCAACGTTATTTTCAGAATTTTTGTTTTTTTATATTATATTGATATTTATGTTTTTATAAAAAATAGCAGCGGAATTTTCCACTGCTAAATCGTCAATTATTTTTTCTTTTCGATATAAACTTCTTTTAATGAAGTGTCAGCTCCAAATTTGTGAATTATAAAGTTTTTAACGTGAGGTTGTACTAATCGAGCAGCTCCACGTTGATAAATAGGGGCAATTACAGCTTCTTCTAATACAATATCTTCTGCTTCAACCATCGTTGTCCATCGTTTATCAATATCATCTAATAATGGACCTTTTGCATCTTGAACCTTTTGATCAAATTCTTTATTTGACCAACCTGTTTGGTTATGGCCTCCATCTGTAACATATAAGTCAACAAACGTCATTGGGTCTGGATAGTCAGGACCCCAACCAGCAAATGATAAATCATATTTCATTTTCGATTCTAATTGAAGTTTCTGTTTAAATGGTTGCTGCTTAATATTTATTTTTAATCCAGGTAAGTTGTTCTCTAATTGTTCTTTGATATACTCACCAGCAGTTTTCGACTCTTCTTGATCATAAGTTAAATATTCAAATGTAAACGAATCTTTACCTAAAGCTTTTTTAGCTTTTTCGAAATGTGCTTTAGCTTCTTCTTTATTATAAGATAATTTATTCTTTAATGAATCAGTAAAATCTTTGCCGTCTTTTTCAACAAATTCTTTAGGTGTATTTGTATCTAAAGGTTTTGAACCATTTTTAAGTAAAGTATCAACATACGCTTGTTTATCAATTGATTTTGCAATCGCTAATCTTAAGTCTTTGTTAGCCAAATCTTTATTCTCTTGATTCATGCGGATAAAAAATGTAGTTGACTGTAATTCTGTCGATAATTTAGGATCATCTTTATATTTATCAACTTGCTCCGCTGGTAATGTTACACGATCTAATTTTCCAGTATTAAATAAGTTTAATGCAGTATTTTGATCTTTAATGATTTTGTAGTTTACTTCTTTAAGTTTTACTTTATCTTTATCCCAATATTTTTTATTAGGTGTTAACTTAAATGATTTTTCAGTTTGCCAATCATTTAAAACGAAAGGACCGTTGAATAAAGTAGTTTCTTTTGTAGTACCATACTTATCACCTTGTTCTTTAACAAACTTCTCATTTTGAGGTAGGAATACTCCAAATGTTAATAATTCTTCAAAATAAGGAACATTGTCATTTAACTGAATTTCTAAAGTATTATCATCTATAGCTTTAACACCTAGTTCCTCTGGTTTCATTTTTCCAGTATTAACTTCTTGTGCATTTTTTAGATCCATCATAATGTATGAATATTCAGATGCTGTTTTAGGATCTAATGTTCTTCTCCAAGCAAAAACAAAGTCTTTTGCTGTTACAGGATCTCCATTTGACCATTTTGCGTCTTTACGTAATTTAATCGTCCATGTTTTTCCATCTTTTGACTTTTCGGGTTTTCCTTCAGCAACTGCAGGAATCGCTTTATCATTTTTATCTAATGTATAAAGTCCTTCCATTACTTGAAAGAATACATTGAATGCAACAGCGTCTGTTGCTAATGAAGAGTCAAGTGTTGGTATATCTGAACCTTCTTGTAAGTTTAATACTTGAGCATTTTTATCATCTGATTTGTTGCCTCCAGAACAAGCTGCTAAAAATCCAGATAATGTAATTATTAGTACAAGTAAATAAGAAAAACTTTTTTTCATTTATATATCCCCCCAACTTTTTTTAAATCATCTGCGCAAATATTCAGAAGATTTGTAATTAATTATATTTTAATAGTTTCAGATAATCAATACCTTTGATTATATATATCTATAATTTTTTGAATATCTCTTTAACTTTGATTATTAAAGAAATATCAAAATCATCTTCCTTATTAATATTTCTCTATAATTTGTAATTTTTCTTATATTTTTCAAGTTCTTCAATAGAACAATAAACATAATGATCGGGGGCGACTTCACGCAATTCAAGCTTATCTTCTGGAGAATATGCATGAACTTCCGGATTGTATGTTCTTCTGACTCTTGTTCTCTCTGACTCGGGATCTGGTAATGGAATTGCCGACAATAACGATTTAGTATATTCATGCATAGGATTATTGTAAAGTGAATCAGCTGGACCTACTTCAACAAGCTTGCCAAAATACATAACACCAATTCGATCTGAAATATATTTAACCATGGATAAATCATGGGCAATAAACAGAAAAGTGATGCCACGTTCTCGTTGTAGTTTCTGCATTAAATTTACAACTTGTGCTTGGATTGAAACATCAAGAGCTGAAATAGGTTCATCTGCGATAATAAATTCAGGTTCTACTGCTAGTGCACGGGCAATGCCTATACGTTGTCTTTGACCACCTGAAAACTCATGTGGATAACGGTTCGCATGTTCTTTGTTTAATCCTACTGTTTCTAATAATTCATACACACGATCAGCACGTTCTTCTTTATTTTTAGCCAATTTATGGATATCTATTCCTTCTGCAATTATATCCATTACTTTTAATCTTGGATTTAAGGATGCATAAGGATCCTGAAATATCATTTGCATACGACGATTAAATTTTAATAAGTCTTTCTTTTTCTTAATTGATTGAATATCAATTCCATCAAAAATTACTTCGCCGCCTGTTGCATTATATAACTTAATTAAAGTACGTCCTGTAGTTGATTTACCACATCCAGACTCTCCTACAAGACCTAAAGTTTCACCTTTATAAATATCAAACGAAATATCATCAATTGCACGTACTTCATTAGGTTTACCAACATTGAAATATTGTTTCAAATTCTTAACTTCAATAAGTTTTTCTTTTCCATCACCATATAATCCTTGTGACGTTATTTGTTTTGGTAAATTTTTTTTGTTCTCATCCATATGTTCTTTAAAGTGTACATTCTCATTTGTTGAATGATTATGAATTATTTTACTCACCATTAAAAGCTAACCCCCTCAACGCGAATAGGTTTATCAAAATCACTTGATATTGGACGCATCATTTGTTTTACCATTTCAGGTGGTTCAACTTTAGGTGCATTCGGATCCATTAACCATGATTTCACAAAATGTGTTTCAGACACTTGATACCATGGTGCCTCTTGTTCAAAGTCAATTTGAAGTGCGTATTCTGAACGTCGAGCAAATGCATCACCAATAGGTGGTTTAATTAAATCAGGTGGTGTACCTGGTATCGCTTTTAGCTCTGTTTCACCATCAGTATCTAAACTCGGCATTGATGACAATAATCCCCATGTATATGGATGTTTTGGATTATAGAAAACTTCATCAACAGTTCCTGTTTCAACAATTTGCCCTCCATACATTACTGCCACACGATCAGCTACGTTAGCGACTACTCCTAAATCATGTGTAATAAATATTATTGATGTATCAATTTTCTTTTGTAAGTCTTTCATTAATTCAAGAATTTGTGCTTGAATTGTAACATCTAAAGCAGTGGTAGGTTCATCTGCAATTAATATTTTAGGATCACATGCTAATGCTGTTGCAATTACTATACGTTGACGTTGCCCACCAGAGAACTGATGTGGATAATTGTTAAATCTACCTTCAGGGTTAGGTAAACCAACAAGTCTTAATATATCTAAAGCTCTTGATTTCGCATCAACTCTAGATAATTTCTGATGTTTAATCAATGGCTCCATCACTTGTTTACCAATCTTCATTGTTGGATTTAAACTTGTCATAGGATCCTGGAAAATCATAGAAATATCTTTTCCGCGCACCTTTTGCATTTCTTTTTCACTCAATTTCGTTAAATCTTTTCCGTCAAATAAAATTTGACCTTCTTTAATACGACTTGGAGGTGTCGGTAATAATCTCATCAATGCTTTTGTAGTAACCGATTTCCCTGAACCCGACTCTCCTACAATTGCAAGTGTTTCCGCTTTATCCAGATAAAAATCAACACCACGTACTGCTTGAACTTCCCCCGCCTTAATATCGAAGGAAACTTTTAAATTCTTAACTTCTAAAATTCTTTCTGCCATTTTCATTTCCTCCTTTATTTACGCATTTTTGGATCAAAAGCATCGCGAACACCATCACCAAATAAGTAAAAACATAAGATTAGTAAACTAAGTATCATTGAAGGTACAAACATTTGATACGGCTCAATTAATAACATTTTTCGTCCATCGTTTACAAGTGATCCCAATGAAGCATTCGGAGCTGGAATACCTAATCCTATGAAACTTAAGAATGCTTCAAAAAATATAGCACTCGGAACAGAGAACATAGCTGTTACAATAATTGGGCCTAAAGTATTAGGTAATATATGTTTAAAAATTAGACTCGAATTTGAAGCACCGAGTGTTCTAGATGCCATAACAAACTCTTGATTTTTAAGCTTCAAAAATTGGCCTCGGACAATTCGACTCATACCTATCCATCCTGTCAGACTCATTGCTAATACAATTGTTAACATACTCGCATCAAAGATAATTACAAATAAAATCATAATAATTAAGTTTGGAATAGATGCAATAATTTCAATAATACGTTGCATAAAAGTATCAGTTGCACCACCAAAAAATCCAGAAACAGACCCGTAAGTAATTCCTATCACTACATCTAACAATGCTGCAATTATACCTATTAATAGAGAGACTTGTGTTCCCTTCCACACTCGAGTAAAAATATCTCTTCCTAACCTATCTGTTCCAAACCAATAACTGTCTTTTATATTATTTTCTTCGTATTTGTTATACCCATCCTTATCTTCACCTGTAAAAGGTAAGAATTTAACATCTTTTAAGATTTCAATTCTGGGCGCAAGATTTTCATGACCTTTATGTTGTTCTCTATATGTATGTCCACTAATCAACGGACCTATAAGTGCCATTAATGTTAACAAAACTAACCCTATCAAACCTAAGACAGCGCCTTTGTTTGCTTTTAGCTGAAGCCATGCATCCTGCCAAAATGTTCTTGATTCTCTTTCAATTTTTTCATCGTTAATTTCATTTTTATCAGCAAGTATAAATGAGCCAGGATGTATTTGTAATGATTGGTTTAAATCGCCATGATTAATATATTTTTCATTATATTCTTGAGTCATTAATCTTTTCCTCCTTGAACTCGAATTCGCGGGTCAATTATTCCATATAGAATATCAACAATGAATAACACTGTAATGAATAAAAAGCTAAACAAAATAGTTAATGCCATAATTACAGGATAATCATTTTGTTGTATAGACCTAACGAACTGATCTCCAATTCCGGGAATTGCAAAAATTGTTTCAATGGTTAATGCACCTGTTAATATACCTACAGTCATTGGTCCGATCAAAGTAATAATTGGAATTAATGCATTTCTCAATGCATGACCAAATAATACTTTGATTGTTGAATTTCCTTTTGCTTTAGCTAAAGTTATATAATCAGAACTTAACACTTCAATCATTTCTGAACGAATATAACGTGCAATCGTTGCAATTACTCCTGCAGAAAGTGCTAAAGAAGGCAATACTGCATATTTTAGACCATCAAATTCTGCAACAGGAAAAATTGGATTTCTTACAGCAAAAAAGTACTGAAGTAAAACTGCTAGTACAAATGAAGGTACAGATATAGCTACTACTGAAAAGAGAGTTGCTAAATAATCAATCCAAGTATTTTGTTTAACTGCTGCAATAATACCTAGTATGATACCTATTGTTACACCAATTAACATAGCATAAGCACCTATTTCCGCTGATGGTCCCAATCTCGGTATTATTAAATCTAATACTTCTTTCCCATCATATTGGAAACTATTTCCAAAATCACCTGTTGCAACATTTTTAATGTAGTTACCATACTGTACTGGTAATGGGTCATTTAACCCGTATTTTTCTTTTACAATTTGCTTTTGTTCAGCAGATAATTTCTCATCGTTAAAAGGTGACCCTGGCATTAACTTCATAAGAAAGAAAGTTGCTGTAGCGACAATAAATAACGTAATTACCATGTAGAATAATCTTTTTAAAGCATACTTAAACATGAAAAAGCCTCCCATTCCTCCATAAAATACTTCTTTCAAACAGTTACAACATATTTTTAATTGTTTTTCTATATTTGTAGTACAATTATTATTTAAATTTTAAAAGTAACTAAATTTTCAGAAGATTAATTATATTATAAAACTTATGTATACAAAATATCAATATCTATTTTAAGATTTTTAATAATTATCTGGCTTTAAACAACATAATATAATGAGATAAACAAATGTTCATCGCGTTATCTCATATTTAAGTATATTTTTTTATAATAATATATAGTTATAATTATTTAGATATATTTATTTTTTTAATATAATAGATTTAATATAGAGGAGGACAATATATGGAAAAGTTTATTTATATAATTTTGACTGAATTATTTTTTATTTTATTATTAACTTTTATATTTCATTTTTCATTTATTAATGCTTTATTCATCATAGGTATGACAGGCTTGTGTGCTGGTTTACTTCTCTTGATTTATTCCGGTGGTGCCTTTAGTATTATCGGCTTTTCATTTCGAAGATTCCATTATATAATGGCCCCTAAAAGTGTGAAATCTACTATGGACGAGAGTAGTGATTCACATAAATCACTTACAATCAGAAGTGAAAAATATCCAATTACATCACCATTAATTATTGTATCTACGTTGTTACTAACGTTAAGCATTCTATTATTAATATTATAAAAGCGTATGCAGCAATTGCTGCATACGCTTTTATTAATATTTCTTCAACACTAGTACTGCATTATGTCCACCGAATCCAAGGCTGTTTGTCATGGCGTATTCGATATCCTTTGTCACTGCTTTCTCCGGAACATAATTTAGATCAAGTTCCGCATCAGGTGTATCTTGATGTATCGTCGGAGGAATCTGCCCTGTCTGTAATGCGAGGGCTGTAATAATCGTCTCAACAGCGCCTGTTGCGCCGAGTAGATGCCCTGTCATCGATTTAGTTGATGACACAAGTAGATCTTTCGCTGATTCACCGAATGTTGCTTTGATGGCCATCGTCTCATATAAATCGCCGATGGGTGTACTCGTACCATGGGCGTTCAAGTATCCCACATCACTCGGTGTTATTCCAGCGTCTTTCAGTGCCATGTTCATCGTACGTGTGCCACCTTCACCGTTTGGCGCGGGTGCTGTAATATGATGGGCATCACCGTTATTCCCGTAGCCCACGACTTCCGCATAAATATGTGCTCCACGTGCTAATGCGTGCTCGAGTTCTTCCAGGACAACGACACCTGCGCCTTCACCCATAATGAAACCATCGCGTCCTTCCTGGAATGGTCTGCATGCTGTATGTGGATCATCGTTCGTACTTAATGCTTTATTCGCACTGAATCCTGCTAAGCTCATACGTGTAATCGGTGCTTCAGCACCTCCTGAAAACATTACATCTGCGTCGCCATACTGTATAATACGCATGGCATCACCGATAGAGTTTGTTCCTGTGGCACATGCTGTCACTGTACAGCCATTCGGCCCTTTAGCACCGAGTGCAATTGATACTTGCCCTGCTGCCATGTCAGGTATCAGCATCGGTACGAAGAATGGACTTACACGTCTAGGTCCCTTTTCTGTCATCGCAGTATGTGCAAGCTCAAATGTCTCCATCCCACCAATTCCAGAACCAATCCAGACACCAACACGATCGCTGTTGTCATCATCAATCTGCAGCTTAGAATCTTTAAGCGCTTCATTTGCTGCGACAACCGCATATTGTGTAAAGCGATCCATTCTACGGGCTTCTTTCTTATCTATATAGTCTTCAACATTGAAGTCTTTCAGTTCTCCAGCCACTTTCACATTCATATCACTCGTATCAATACGCGTAATCGTATCGATACCATTGACACCGTTTAATGCATTGTTAAATGTTGTCTGTACATCGTTACCGATAGGTGTCAAAGCACCCATACCTGTTATTACAACTCTTCTCATCTTTTTTCCTCCTGTCCCCATATCAATGCGATTGCGCCGAATGTCAGTCCACCACCAAATCCGGTTAATATGAGTTGATCTCCATTTTTTATTTTACCGTTTTGACATTCATATGCAATAGATAATGGAATACTTGCCGCTGAAGTATTACCATACTTGTCGAGCGTTGTACTCACTTGTGAAGCGGAGAGTCCGAGGCGTTCTCTCGCTGATTCAATGATTCTCGTGTTCGCCTGATGTGGAATCAGCATATCAATATCCTGTGCATGAAGTCCTGCCTTATCCATAACAAGTTGTGACTGTTCTTCAAGAATACGCACCGCAAACTTAAATACTTCACGCCCATTCATCTTTAGGTACCCGGATGCTTTATCATCATAGAGATGAAATGCACCGCTACCGTCACTTCCCCAGCTATAAGCCTGAATACCATAATTATCACTGACCTGACTGACAATCACTGCACCTGCACCATCACCAAAGAGCACTGCAGTATTACGGTCCTCCATATTGGTAATTTTCGAAAGTTTATCTGCACCTACAACAAGAATATTACGGTAATTTCCTGATAAGATGAACTGCTGTGCCGTTATAAGGGAATAGATAAATCCCGTACATGCTGCAAGCTGATCCATTGCCGGCACTTTGCTCAATTTTAAACGATGCTGCAGCTGACAAGCCACCGATGGAAAGTGATGGTCTCCTGTTGATGTTGCAACAAGAATCAGATCAATGTCTTCCGGTTTAATCGCTGCATCTTCAATCGCCTGCAGCGCAGCATAATATGCCATATCACCGACATCCATGTCTTGATCTGCAAACCTTCTTTCCTTGATGCCTGTACGCGATACAATCCATTCATCTGTTGTTTCGAGATAGTTTTCAAAATAATGATTATCTATAATCGTTTCAGGTACATATGTTCCAATCCCTATAATCCCTGCATTCATTACAGCACCTACTTATATCAAGTTTTAGTATCTGGTACTAATTTATCATATAATAAAAAACACTTCAATATAAAGAAGTGCTTTTTAGCTTGCTTTAATCAGATACGCACTCTCCTGATATGTCGGGGGTAGTTTCTTATTCGGAAGAATGCCTGTCACTTTAAATCTCTGTATATCCGATTTGAGTTTCTTAACATACACTTCATCTACAGATTTCGATATCTCAAGATCAGTGATGTTGTTATTCATTCCGTATTTTTTGGTTCCACCTTTAAGTCTCCGTTCATAGTAATCATCAGCAATATCTGAATATAATTTCGATATATTCTGCGTCGTACTACCGATAACAAAGTCCCCTAAGTAACTTTGATCAGAAATATACCCGATGGCCTTCTTATTACGTGCTTTAACAATCTCCATTACATCTCGATTTGTCCCGTCTGCTGCTGGATAGATCACATCTGCACGCTCCTTATCAATCAACCTTATTGTACATGCTTGTGCATCCCCATTATATCCCCATGTCTTTATATACTTTGTTTTAATTTTAACAGATTTTTCTTCATAATGGGCGCCATCTATAAATCCATCTATCTCTGGCTGTCCTTTAAATGCCCCGACAATTCCAAGCACCTTCGTTTTAGACTCATGTGCCGCAAGCATTCCTCCGAAAAATCCCATCGCATATCCTTCTATATTTAATGAAGATACATTTTTGGCACGACTCTCCCCATTCAAAAAGACAAAATGCATCTTCGGATACTTCACTGCAGCCTGATTAAACACTGCTTCAAATTCAGAGCCTTGCCCGTATATAATATTGACATCGCGCTCAGCAAATTGACGAATCGTATCCATTACCGCCTTATCGGTCTTTAGATTCTCCTGAACAAAAAAGTTGGCGTTGTGTGTCTGGATAATATTTAATATACCCTTATATCCTTCTGTGCCCCATGTCTGGTCATGAACTGATTCTTTGGATAAATATGCGATACTTTTAATCTCCTGATGTTTCGGAATAATAGAATAAATACATAGGACAATAAGTACGCAGACCGTTGCTAAGGAGATAACTTTATAATTCATAATATTTCCTTTCTAAAATAAGGTATACTTTTTTATGCTACTCTTTTATAATAAACTATATAGAATAAAGTTGGGGGAGAAATATTATGAATTATATTTTCACATTTGTGTGGGCTTTCATTCTTGTTCAAATGATTAATTTCGTTTTAATGAGTCTCGGTGGCGGACAGGATCTTAACTTACCATTTGCATCAATCATGGGCGTCATCTTTGGTATTCTTGCAATTATTATTGCACATATTATTCCGAATGAACCGATACCCCACCACGAAGAGCATTAATATTGACATAAGAAAGTACCAGATGATTCATCATCTGGTACTTTCTTTATATCGCGTTATCTGAATACGACTTCACCATCAACTCTATCTACAGTAATTTCCGTACCTTCAGCGTAATCTTCTTTTATCAGTAATTTAGCAAGTGGCGTCTCAATTTCCTTCTGAACGAAACGTTTCAGTGGTCGTGCACCAAACTGTGGTTCATACGCTGTATCAGCAATCCATGTTTTCACTGCGTCTGTTAAATGGACGCGTACACCGTTACTAATTAATCTCATGTTCAGCTGGTTAACGATTTTATCGACGATAAATGTCATATCGTTTCTGGATAATGGTTTAAACATAATGATATCATCCATACGGTTCAGTATCTCAGGCTTAAAGTACTGATGAAGTGCAGCTGTAACATTGTTTCTGGCATCTTCCGTTATTTCACCATTGTCGATGCCATCTAACAGATATTGAGATCCAATGTTACTTGTCATAATGACGATCGTATTCTTAAAGTCAACATTGCGTCCACGTGAATCTGTTAATCGACCTTCATCAAGTAATTGAAGCAGCACGTTAAATACATCACTATGTGCCTTTTCAATCTCATCGAGTAACAGAACTGTATATGGATTTCTGCGCACTGCTTCAGTCAGCTGACCACCTTCCTCATGACCTACATAACCAGGAGGTGCACCGATTAATCTGCTCACAGAGTGTTTCTCCATATATTCACTCATATCGATTCTTACCATATGTTTCTCTGAATCAAACAATGTGCTTGCTAATGCTTTCGCAAGTTCAGTCTTACCGACACCGGTTGGTCCTAAGAATAAGAAACTACCAATCGGACGGTTCAGATCTTTTATCCCTGCGCGCGCGCGAATGACCGCATCAGATACTAAGTCAACTGCTTCATCTTGCCCAACGACGCGCTCATGCAGAATATCTGAAAGACGTAATAATTTATCTTTCTCTGATTCTACGAGCTTATTCACCGGTATACCTGTCCATTGTGACACAATATAACCAATTTCTTCTTCTGTCACTACTTCACGAATCAGACGGTCCGTATCTTTCGTTTCCTCGTGCAGCTGTGCTTCTAGTTCAGCAAGTTCTTTCTCTACTGCCGGAATCTTCGCATATTGCAGTTCTGATGCTTTTTCCAGGTTATAGTTGCTCTGTGCTTCTTCCAGCTGCTTACGAAAATCATCCAGTTCTGCCCGTTTAGTCTGAACAACGCTGATCTGTTCTTTTTCTTTCTCAACTTTCGCAGTTAACATCTGCTGACGTTCTTTCTCATCTGCAAGCTCTCTTTGCAGTTCATGCAGTCTTGCTTCTGATTTCGCATCACTTTCATGCTTCAATGCATTCTCTTCAATTTCTAACTGTAACACGCGGCGATTTACCGCATCAAGTTCTGTCGGGTTAGAGCCCATTTCCGTACGTATTGTTGCACAAGCCTGATCGACTAGATCAATCGCCTTATCAGGCAGAAAGCGATCTGTAATGTAACGATCTGATAATTCAGCAGCGGCAACGAGTGCATTATCCTGTATACGTACACCGTGATGTACTTCATAACGTTCCTTTAAACCACGTAGTATTGAAATCGTATCTTCTAAATCCGGCTCTTTTACATTTACTTTCTGGAAACGACGCTCAAGCGCCGAATCTTTCTCGATATACTCACGATACTCATTTAATGTTGTGGCACCGATACAATGCAGTTCACCACGCGCAAGCATCGGTTTTAACATGTTCCCTGCATCCATTGCGCCATCTGTTTTACCAGCCCCAACAAGCATGTGAATCTCATCAATAAACAATAGAATCTTACCGTCAGATTCCTTAACTTCTTTAAGTACGGCTTTTAAACGTTCCTCAAACTCACCACGGAACTTCGCACCTGCAACAAGTGCTGATAAATCAAGCTCAAAGATTGTCTTGTCTAATAGACTGTCTGGAACGTCACGCTTCACGATACGCTGTGCAAGACCTTCAACAATCGCTGTCTTACCGACACCCGGTTCACCGATTAATATCGGATTGTTCTTTGTTTTACGGCTTAATATACGAATCGTATTGCGAATCTCATCATCACGACCAATCACCGGATCCATCTTACCGTTACGCACCTCTTCAACGAGATCGCGTCCATATTTCTTCAATACTTCATACTGAACTTCTGGATTTTGTGTTGTCACATGATTTCCCCCTCTTATATTCATTATGATTTCTTTAATAACATCATTCTTATTCCCTACAAAGTTACGTGTAATTTCATGAACTTCTGTGGCAGCTAGGATAATATGTTCAGCTGACACATACTGATCCTCCATTTCTGTCATCAGTGCCTGAGCCCGACTCATCAACTCGCTCAGATTACTAGCAATATACTGGCCATACTGCACATCCCCTTCTACTCGAGGTTTCTTGTCCAGCGCTTCTTGTAATAAAGCTTTATATCCAGAGATGTCCAGATGCGCACGCTCGAACACTGTAACGAGCATACTATCAGCTGTTTCAGCAAAATGTAATAGCACATGCTCACTTTCAATGGCCTGCAATTTATCTTCTCTTGCCTTGTGCTGTGCTTGCTCTAACGCACTCTGCACATTAAATGTCATCTGTTCTATATTCATGTCATTCACCCCTGTTTGACCTTCTTTGACTATAACACTATTATAAAATGTTTTATAATAGAATACAAATATTACGGTTCGTATATAGAAGTTGAAATTTGTTATGTTATAATAAATACAAATTTGAAAAAGATCCGTAAGAAGGTGAATACAATGGTTCAATCTGCATTTCACGAAGCAACAAGTATCGTCAACTACATTATGGAAGAGGGAAAGATAGAAACATTCGATGCAAATCAATATATCTTTCAGGCAGAAGATCCTATTGATTCAATCTATATCATTAAATCAGGGAATGTTGTGATTCATCGTGTACTTGAAGATGGCAAGGAATTCAATTTAAAACTGCTGGGCAGACGTAACCTGTTCGGTGTGAACACCCTGTTCTGCGGCAATAAGAAACATGCACTCTTTGCTAAAGCGAAAACAAAGACTACTGTCTATAAAATGGATTTAGCCACATTTGAGACTGCGATTCTTAACGATGAAGTACTAAACTATGAATGGCTGCTATTTATTCAAAATGAAAATGAAAAACAAGAGTATAAGTTGCGTGACCTTTATACTCTTGGGAAAAAAGGTGCCATCTACTCTACTTTGATTCGTCTGACAAATACGTATGGCGTTGAAACAGACGTAGGCATTAAACTTAATATTGATCTGACAAACAATGAACTGGCAAACTTCGGTGGCACAACACGAGAAGGCGTTAATCGCATCATCAGCGAACTTAAACAGAATGGTATCATCGAAACAAATAACAAGAAAATTACAATTAAAGATTTAGACTATCTAAAGAATGAAATTAACTGCGAAAATTGTCCACTTAATATATGTCGCATCGAATAAGAAGAAAGGAACGAGGCTGAAAATAAATTTTCAGCCTCGTTCCTTTCTCTTTATTATTAGCTTACACCTAAAGCAATCTTAGCATAACGGCTCATCATATCTTTATTCCATACTGGATTCCATACAACGTTCACTTCTGTCTCTTTAATCTCAGGTAATTCACCTAATGCAGTTTTCACCTGATCAATAATTTGCGGGCCCATCGGACAGCCCATAGATGTCAATGTCATTTCAACTGTGCACAGACCATCATCATCCATATCTACATTGTAAACTAATCCTAAGTTAATGATATCAATACCTAGCTCAGGGTCAATAACATTTTCGAGCGCTCCCATTATACTGTCTTTCATAGCTTCTTCCATTTGTATCACCTCAAAGTTTATTATACACTTACTATATCAGAAATTAATATACATATAAACGAAATACATTTAAAGGAGTTATTTTATGGAACAGCATTTAATTTGTCTCGATCTAGATGGAACATTACTTAATAGCAAGCAGGAGATTACACCGTTAACGAAGAAGGTCATCCGTCTGCTGCAGGCACAGGGCCATAAATTTATTATTTCGACCGGACGTCCATACCGTGCCAGTCAAATTTATTATAATCAGCTGGACCTGGATACACCGATTGTTAATTTCAATGGCGCATTCGTTCATCACCCAGGTGATACGAATTTTGAGACATTTCATGAAACTTTAGATTTTGAGGTATCAAGAGATATCTTCTCTAAGATTCCTAATCTTAATATTAAGAATATCGTCGCCGAAATTAAAGACAATGTTTTCTTACATTATCATGATGAATATTTATTCGAAGGTTTCAGCATGGGGAACCCTGTCATCAAGATCGGGAATCTACTGGAAAACATTACAGAGCCTCCGACAACCATCCTTATCCAGGCTGAAGAATCCGAGATTCCTAATATCTATAAGCACTTTGATGAAATCTATGCTGACAGATTAGAGCATCGTCGCTGGGGCGCTCCATTTCCGGTCATCGAAATCGTTAAGAAAGGTATCAATAAAGCAGTCGGCGTGAAGCTTTGTCACGAATATTTAAATATTAAACAAGAACATGTTATAGCATTCGGTGATGAGGATAATGACAATGAAATGATTAAATATGCCGGAACAGGCGTAGCAATGGGCAATGCAATCGATGAGCTCAAATCTATCGCAGACGAAATTACTGACACAAATAATGAAGATGGGATAGCGAAGTTTCTTATTCAATACTTTAAGCTGGAGGTATAATCATGAAAATCATTATCGTCGGTGCAGTTGCAGGTGGCGCGACAGTTGCATCTCAAATCAGAAGACTTGATGCAGATGCTGATATCACAATCTACGAAAAAGATCGTGATATGAGCTATGCAAACTGTGGTTTACCATATTACATCGGAGAAACGGTGGCCTCTCGTGATAACATCGTTATGGCAACACCGGATACATTTAATGATAATCGTAATATTCAAGTCCACACGTATCATGAAGTGACACGTTTATATCCGGATGATAAGAAAATAGAAATTTACAATCATCAAACTAAAGAAACATTCACCGATACATACGATTACTTGATTCTGTCACCAGGCGCAAGCCAAATTGTTCCGGATTTATATAAGCATGATCATGTGTTCCAAGTGCGTAACTTAGAAGATACGGATAAGATCGATCAGTATATTGAACGTACCCATGCACAGCGTGCACTCGTAGTTGGCGGTGGTTATATCAGTCTCGAGATGGCAGAAAACTTAAAGCATCGTGGACTGGATGTAACGCTTGTACATCGCAGCAGTCACTTCCTAAAACAGATGAGTCGAGATATTACAGACACGGTTCCTCAAGTACTTGAAGATAATGGTATTCATCTAAAACTAGAAGATGAGGTTGCGCGTATTAATGAGCACACTGTTACATTCAAGTCAGGTGATACCGATACATTTGATATCATCATCACAGCACTCGGTCTGCAACCGAATACGAAATTTATCGGTGATGCACTAGAACTCAATGACAAAGGATATATCAAGGTCAATCGTTATTTTGAAACGAGCAATCCATCTATATATGCACTGGGTGATGCAATAGAAACATTCTATCGCCATATAGATAAGACAGCAACAATCGCACTTGCCTGGGGTACGCATCGCGCTGCCTCTATCATTGCTCATAACTTATTCCATAAAGATAGAGAAGCATTTAAAGGACTACTTGGCAGTAATATTCTTCGATTATTTGATCATACGTATGCGTCGGTAGGCCTCACTGAAGCGCTCGTACTTGAAATGGATAATATCGCACACGTGTCACACACGCAAAAACATAAAGCCAGCTACATGCCTTACAGTTCGCCGCTAAGCATCACAGTTTACTACGAGCAATCAACCGGCAAAATATTATCAGCGAGCGTCTTTGGAAAAAGTGGTGTCGATAAACGAATCGATGTCCTATCAACGGCTATGATTGGCGGATTAACAATCTATGACTTCAAAGATATCGAAGTTGCGTATCATCCTGACTACTCCAGCCCGAAAGATATTATTAATATGCTCGGATATAAAGCGAAGTAGTCATTGATTATTTATATAGAAAGCAGACGTCCAAGATTTGGGCGTCTTTGCATGGTGATGCACATTGTATAGACACCCCCATCTCCCAACAAAAAAGACAATCCGTATTCACTGATTGTCTTTTCGTTATTTCTATTTTCTTAAATTATTGACATGTTTCTTCCTATTTCTTGCTGCACCGATGATAAATACTGTAAAGAGCACGATTGTTAACAGTGATGCGATCACATAACCTAAGTTCAATCCACGTGGTGGAACGAGTGCGTAAAGCTCCGTTTCTTCACGGTTCGTTATCAAATTAAACGTGCCGTCTTTCACATGGATTCTATCTCCAATAAGCAATCCGCTGAGCATCTTATCACCTGGTATGTCTTTGTCTGTCAGTTTAACGTTCATAGATTTGCTTGTATCGTTAATATTATAGATGAAGTCTACTTTGTCTGTATCGAAATAGATAAGCTGTTCACCTTTTTCGTTGTAGATTACTTTAGAAGTACCATCGAACATTTCTTTGTACTTATGATAAACTTCGCTCGTCTGTTCTAAGTATTCCACCACTTCTTTATCCGTTCTAAAATCGAGTAGTTGGTGTGTATCAGGAAGTTTTTCACCATTCATCGCAATTTCAGTACCATAAGTCATACTGACCGGTTGCTTTTGTACAAACAGATAGCCCATCATCTGTTTAATACGTGTTCCTGGGAACATATTTTCATGAACCGCATAGCTTGTGAAACGTGGGGTAAAGAAGTTATCAGCTGAAAGTAGCTCCTTCTTATTGTGCTGCTCTGGGATTTGCTCATCAACATTCTTGAATGCTTGTGCAATTTGCTCTGATGTCTTCCCAGTCTGAATGTAATCATAGCCGGTTACTTTAACATCGCTATTGGTAATAGCAATCTTTGTTATATTCTCAGGAAATACTTTTGAAAGATCGACATTATCCTGAAGTACATACATCGATAAGCCATCGACTTTCGTTTTGTTTACGAAGTCTGTCATCAGTTGCTTATAGCGCTTAATATTTGCTTCATTCGTTAAATCAATCATCGGTGTATCTTTGTAATACGATTTCTCTATTGCGTTCATCTTCGTGTCTTCTGTTACTGTGAAATCATCCGTTGCAACAACAGGCATATCGACGATGACTTTCATATTATTTTTATGTGCAATATATACGAGCTGTTTGAAGTCCTTCTCTCCACCGAATGTTTTAGAAATCTGATTATAATTATTAATCTTATACCCTAGATAATCATTCTTGTCATGGTCAAACACCGGTGAGACATGAATGGCATTAAAGCCCATCTTCTTAATATAGTCTACTTTATTGATGATACCTTTAAAGTCTCCACCGTAAGGCAGATTATTGTCCTTGTCATTATGAATGTCTTTATTATTATTCTCGTCACCATTCATAAATCGATCAGTAAGAATGCTATAGATACGCATTTCGTCCTGACTCGCTGCTTGTGCAGGTAGCGCACTGAATGATAGCAGTAATATCATCAATATGATTGAAATTCTTTTCATTTGAATACCCTCACTTAAGTTATTATATTGATTATACTAAATTACTTATCGTTTATGTAAGAGTTCATAAAATATTCAAATAAAAAAGACAGCGAGAAACAATAAACGTTTCTTGCCGTCTTTTCATGCTTTACTTAAACATCGTTGTAATTGGCCCCATCGGTAAATGAATACCTAAGCCGATTGTTAAGATGATAAATAATATTACGAGATAGAAGAAGGTTCTTGAAGGTTTCTTCTTTTTCTTCTTCGCAATTGTCATCTCCATTAAACCGATAGTAATTAAACCTAATAAGAATTTAATACCATACAATGCTGAATCTACTTTCATATACTGCATAAAAATCATAATTCCGCTGATGATCACAAGTAATGCAAATAATCGCTGAACCATAAGTAATGGTTTGAAATATTTGCTAGGACCTAAGCGATCAGAGAAATTAGAGTATGCTGCAAAGAAAACGATAATTAAAACAACCCAACTTAAAATATGCAGATGAAACATACCAGTTTCCATGTATTTCACTCCTTTATATTCATACTGTTATTAGTTTAACATAGATTCCTATACTTGTACCAAAATAACTGTATGAACAAAAGGATACTATTCTCCGATTGTATTCTGTAAAGTACCGATACCGTCAATCGTCACTTTAATTTCATCCCCACGCTTTAAGTATACAGGTGGATTCATGCCTGCACCTACGCCGCTTGGTGTACCTGTTGCAATAATATCACCTGGATGTAGTGCAACATACTGTGAAATCTCAGCAATCAGATCGTCAATTTTCTTTACCATATCCTCCGTATTGCCATCCTGACGAATTTCACCGTTCACTTTTGTTACGATATTTGCATTTTCTGGAGTCGGCAGTTCATCTTTCGTTACGATATACGGCCCCATCGGGCATGCACCTAATAAGCTCTTAGATAAGAACGCCTGAGCATGCGCCTGCTGCAGGTCACGTGCTGTAATGTCATTAATGATTGTATAACCATAAACATAATCTAATGCTAATGCTTTAGGAATCTTATGACCATACTTACCGATGACTACGCCTAGTTCTCCTTCATAATCTAATGCTTCTGTAACATCGCTATGTGATGGTACAAAAGCACCATCTCCAATTAAACTTGAAGGTGCTTTTGTAAAGACATAGAGCTCATCTACATTATTGTTCATTTCCTTGGCATGATCCGAATAATTTCGCCCGATAGCGATAACATTATTGGTCGGAACAACAGGTGGTAGGAACGTCATATCTGTATATGCAACTTTGTAATCTTCAGCATCCTTCTCTTGTTCTATCTGTGCGATTGTTTTACGTACAAGCTCCTGAAAGTCGAGCGTATTGTTTTGCTGTAATGCTTCTAATAATGTCTTTGGGTAATTCGCTGTATTCGTTGCTTCAAATACACGGACAAGATCCCATGCTGCATCTTCTCTTTTAACCTTTACACCGAAAGATTGTTTACCTTTATACTCAAACGACAAAAATTTCATGAATTCCACTCCTTCTTATACTTTGTTTCATTATACAGAAAATAAGATGACGTTTCATTGTTTTAGAGTTATTTTTCAGATTTTTTTGAATTTATTATTTTTTACATGAAGAATTAACATCAAAACGACGAATACGGCACTTATAATTACAGTCAATATCAAGCTTTCTGTCATCATTACATTTAAATTCTCTGGTGGAAATGCACGGAACCACCCTGTAAATAGCAGTGTGGCACTGATCTCGACGATGGCAATAAAAGCCACAAAAGTAATGACATCACGTGGAGTGACATGAATATTGCGGTCGAGTAACATAGCGATAGCTAGTCCTTGTAATAATGATCCGGACAACGTAATGATAAACTGTGTCCAGTCAAAAGTGGTGCTAAACAGCTGCAACTTAGCTGCTGTTCCTAATGTTAACAGTATAAGCGCTAGCGGAAGCTTGAACTGCGTGATTCGTGCACGTCCTAAAAGCATAGAAGGTACGATAACACAACATAGCACGATTGTATAATGCCACAGATGCGAGTTGAACAGTTCTCTGTTCAACTGTAAGATTTCTCCGTAATGAGATGCGTTGTACGTACCAATAAATTCCTGGAATGCATTAACATTAAGAAATGTCTCCTTGTCACCATAGAGTAACAAAGACGGAATTAAAATAGCGATGAACAGCACACTCATCAATAAACAGGCGATGCTGATATAAAGTGTACGTGAATATGCTCCGATGAACTTATAAATCATATTCGTAACAATAAGTCCTAGCATCATCATAAATATGATACTCATTCTTGAATGTACTAATATGAGAAGCCCACCAATAATCAAGTAAGCCATCATTCTGCGTGTAAGTTGCACACGTGCCAGAAAATAAGCGATGACCGGAATCATTGTAAACAAAATGATAAATAAGTAAGTTTCTAGCACAGGAAGTTCTTCTTGCGCATAATAATCGAATGGATTAATAAATTCTACAGGCTGTGCACTTAAATATATAAAGTGCAGCCCGTAGATCAATAAAACGATTCCCATCATACTGTATTTAAGCAATAATTTTATCATTACACCTCAACCATTCCCGCCTCAAAGAAATATAGATATCCAGTTACAGGTTCATCTAATATAACTTCCAGCGTCTTCTTATAGTAATTCATCTGAACTTCATAACGAAGCTTCAATTCTGCTAGTGTTTCCTCTGTCGTGCGGCTGAGCCTTGAGATTACTTTATCTGTCTTATAATCGATAAAATAGTAATGTCCATCAAACTTAAATACACAGTCAATCATCCCCTGGACAAGCTGATCTGGATGACTTTGTGTGATATACTGCTTACCGATAACAAACGGCAGCTCAAAGTAAACCTCGTCTGCATGAACCAATCTGTCATAAAGTACAGTCTTTGTGAACTGATAAATATGTTTTTCGTTGATGAGCGGTCGTTCCTCATCTGAAATAATGCGACGCTCTACTAAATCATCAAGAAAATGCTTGATATCCTCTGATTCCACATTGTTCAGGCGCGGCAGATGCTGCATTACTTTATGCATAAGTGTTCCATATTCAGCTGCCGTCTTCTTCTCTTCAGACATAAACTTTGGACGATCATAAGTCGCTTTACCAAGTCGATATTGATTGATATATGTCCAGGCAGTGGCTTCATCATCTGTTTCCTGTGCTTTCTTTATTTCTGACACACTTTCTTTTGTCGGTAGCAAATTCTCACTTAAATATGGATAGCGGTACTCTTTAAGTTCCTGTAGCCATGTTACACCTTCAGCTTCATTAGATTCAGCTGTTTCTGTAGCTTCATTTTCGGGCGTGTTCAGCGTACGAATAATACGAACGTCAATAGAGGCATCATGTAATGCAATCGGTGCGATAAGCTGCAAAGGACTAAGCGCACTGAGTCTATAGTAATCATCCATCTTTTTATCGACTTCTACATTCTGAAACTTCTCTATCACTTTATCGTCTTTGACATTTCCTACAAGCACCAGTTTTTCACGGGCACGCGTAAGCGCAACATACATCAACCTCAACTCTTCAGACACTTGTTCATTACGAATCTTCGTCTTAAACAACTGATTGATTGCTAACGGATAAGTCGTATGCGCCGCCTTATCATAGAAATTAATAGACAGGCCAAGACGTTGATTCAGCAGCAGCTGTTCCTTTGTTTCCATCAAGTTGAACTGGCGGTCAATATTGTTATAGATGACAAAAGGAAACTCTAATCCTTTAGAGGCGTGGACTGTCATCATTCTGACAACGTCCGCTTCATCTGAAACAATATTCATCTCACCAAAGTCTTTACCAGCTTCAAGTATATTGTCTACAAAGCGAAGAAACTGATAGATACCTCGGTAACTACTCTGTTCAAACTGCTCTGCCTTTTGTAGCAGACCTTCCAGATTGGCTTGTCGCTGGTGGCCTCCTGGCAGTAAGGTAAACTTTTCAATGAGCAGCGTGTCATTATATATGTAATCGATTAAGTCCTTCACACTCACCTTTCTACTTTGTTCACGATAATCTGAAATATCAGCGAGCACCTTCTTCACCTTATGCTTAAGCTGTTCATTTTCACCATTGACACTATATGCGAGAAGGTTATGGTAAAGATAGACTGAACAGTCGGATCTCAATGCGGTAAGTTCATGAGCATCAAACTGATAGATGATGCTGCGCAAAAGCCCAGCTAAAGGAATATCTTGTAATGGATTATCTACCACTCTTAATAAACTTAAAGTCGTATTAATTTCGTCCGTCTGGAAATACCCTTCTTTACTATTCACATGAAAAGGAATCTTGTGGTCTTTCATCACTTTCATATGCTCTGCCGCATTGCTGAATCCACGCTCTAAGATTGCGATATCTTTATACTGAGCTGCACGGTACTCACCCGTCTTAACATCATAAACTTTTTCTTGTGCAATAATCTGTTCAATGACATCGGCAATATGATGAGAAGCATAGTATTCGATATCATTCAGTTCCTCTTTACTCAGAAGATGCAGTTCTGTATGCTGTGACACGTCGTCATACGGTGCACCGTAATATAGCATCTGTGCATCATCATAGATGATATCACCAAGTTTCTCATCCATTATTTTAGAGAATATTTCATTTGTATTGTCGATGACAGAACGACGTGAACGGAAGTTTTGAGAAAGATCGATGACTTTACCAGGTCCGCCTGATTTGAAATGACTGTATTTCTCCATAAATAGTTCAGGTTCTGCCTGTCGGAATTTATAGATGGATTGTTTCACATCTCCGACCATAAACATATTATTCTCACGTTTGATCGCCTGAATGATACTTTCCTGTACACGGTTTGTATCCTGGTATTCATCGACGAGAATCTCCTTATATTGCGCCTTTAGCATGTGTGCAATTTCAGTCGGCTCATCATTATGGATTAATATTTGCAGAGCGAAATGCTCATAATCGCTAAAATCTATCAGTTTACGCTCACGTTTAAGCTGGCTGAATCTATCGATGACCATCTGTGTTATACGTGTCAATCGTTCTACTTCAACCGACATGGCACGAATATCATCAGCAAGTTCTGCTATTGGTGCATATAGATAGTTTTCCTGAATATTTGATACCAGCTTCTTACTCTGTGCTAAATATTCTTTTATGCCTTCATTTAATTCTTTATCGTACGGATCATCGCTCTTTTTCATATTCGGTTTGCGACCAAATTGAATACTTTGAATAAATGAGAATTTATCTTCCAGCGCTTCAGGAAACTGTTCCAGCTGCTGACGTATTTTCTGTAGATATTCAAGGTTTGTATCTAATGCCGCGCTGATACATAGATCTTCTGCACGCTTAATTAACTGGATTGCCTGCAGCAGTTCGTCATTAATCTGTTGATTAATCGATAAGAAATAACTGCTGTCTATTGAAACGTCACGATATGAAGCCGCAATCGCGTCTAGCCATCTCGAAGGATGACTATTCGCAATCGCAAAGTCGTACATCTTCACTAATGTCTTTCTCACGTAATCATCCTTACGGTCTGATGAAAGGTGCAGAAGTAACGTCATATCATCCGGATGTGCAGCTTCATAAACTGTTTCTAATACATCATCAATCGCCTGCATGAGTAACAGCGCACGTTCTTCTTCAGAAGCGGTTCTGAACGTCGGATCAAGATCAATTGTATAATAGAAACGCTCGATTAAATTAAGACAGAAGCGATGCAAAGTCGATATATCTGCTTGATGCAATTTGATGAGCTGCGTTTTGAGATGTTCATTATGAGGTGCATCATTCAATGCTTCTTGCAAGCGATTAAAAATACGGTGTTTCATTTCTTTCGCGCTTGCATTTGTAAATGTAACGACGAGCAGTTCATCAATATTGACCGAATGATCGATGACCTTTCTAATGATACGTTCTACAAGCACTGCTGTCTTACCACTACCCGCCGCTGCTGCAACGAGTGTATCCTGTCCTGTTGTCACTATCGCTTCTTGCTGACTAGCTGTCCATCGCATCTTTATTCACCGCCTTCATAATTTCATTTAATGGGTCGATTTCTTTATCAAACGTTCTGATATCCTCCTGGTTTAATATCGGATCTATATGGCATACCGATTTAAACGCACAGAACTGACAAGGGTTCAGCTTATCGTATCTTACAGGATTGATACGGCTGTCTCCTTGCAATATATTTTGTGCTGTATGCATAAACTGCTGTTTATTATGCTGAATAAGTGCATGCATTTCTTCTAATGCAAGCGTTCTGGAGCTTCTCTTATTAAACGATCCGTCATTCTTTAACATCGCGGGAACGATTTTCGATTTCTGTCCCGCTTCAAGCGTCGTGTCCATATCTTTCGCGATCTCTATGTCATCAAGGATAAACCCCTGCATACTATATTTATTAAATCGTTCATCGAAGAGTTGCTCTGCACCTTGCTTCACGTTAAATGAAAGTTTTGGATTGTACACATGAAAATAAAGCATCCCTGCTGGTATTACATCACTCTTCAGTCCAAGCCGTGCAGTGTTTGAAAGCACGACGTCCATATAAGTCAGCATCTGCATTTGCAGTCCATAATAGACCTGCTTTAAGTCAAGATCAGTCTCACGTGATTTATAATCGATGATGCGCACATAATCTTTATCTGTTGATGGGAGTATATCGATTCTATCAATCTGTCCGGTAATCTCGATCTGTTTATTCTTTCCGAAACGATAAATTTGCGTATCCAGTGCGCCACCTTTACCAAATTTCGTCTCAAAACGCGCCATCTTAAAGTTGCTGTACTTCGTCTGACGTTGAATCGCAGTGAAAGTCGAGAGTAAAATTGTCCTGATCTGTTTAACGATATATTGATAGTAATGTTTAGAATACAGCACTTCATAATGAACAGAAGGCAGTGACGCTTTCAAATAGTCGTCGATTTCTGAAGCGATGACAGCGGCATCCACTTGCAGCACCTGATCCTTAAACTTCTCACTTAAGTGTCGCAGTGCATCATGAAAGATATTGCCAAGCTGGAATGACTGAAATTGATAAGGCAGACGTTCCTTTAATTTTAGACCATGGTTTGCAAAGTGTTTGAATGCACATTGGTTAAATGTTTCAAACCTTGAGACGCTAGCCTTTATCGTATCGCCATAAAGATGCGACACCTCATGTTCGACGAGCATCTCTGACTGATTTCTGTAATGTCTCAGCTTAAATACATGTTCAAATTGCGGATCTGTCTCATACACTGCAATAACATCTGACCAAGTATCGTCTTCAATATGTGACACTGCATGTTTAATACCTGCCTGATACGTTGTGATACAGTCTTGCGGTTTCATATCATGCGTCATATCCTGAACCTCAAGGTGTAACTGTCTCTCTAGCCGCGCTAAATACCTCGAAGGACGCATCGCTTCCTGGTTCATATTCATTAAACTGTATGATATGTATACCGAATGCTGTGCATGTGTCACAGCATTATAGAATACAAACCATTCATCCTGTATCAGTACATCCGTTGTCGGTGCAAGATGAATATCCCCTATTTCCTGCATCATACGTTTTTCCTGGTCCGTAATCAGCGCATCTTCTTTCATCGGTCGAGGCAGAATATCATCATTGACCCCGCATACGAATACATACTTTTTATTTTCTACCTTTGCAAGATCAAGGTTTAATATCTGTATCTGGTCGAGTCCTTGAGGTGGTGCATTATATTCAAGTGCCAAGAACCCAACATCTATAATATCGCACATCACCTTATAATCTAATATCACTTCATCCATAATCAATACGAAATCATCCAGTACCTGATTTAGTCCAGTTAGAATCTGATCAAATGTCAGCGCAATATACTGCTCGCCGTTGTCTTTAGCCATATCTTTATGCTGCATCAAATATTCTGGCAGCGAAATTGACAGCATAAAATTATAGATTGCACTTGCAAATGCACGTCCGGACTGCGCGTTCACTATCCCTTCCTTAAAAGGTTCTATAATCGATAGCATATACTCGATATATTGTAGTAATGCATCCCATTGGTCTTGTTCATAGACATCCTTTTCATCATAAAATAATTTACGTTTATGAATTAAATCATCATAATACATGCCACGCTCAATCATAACGTTTTCCAGCATATCAATAAGAAGCAGATCTTCTTCTCTCTTAAATTCGTGTGCAATTAAACCTGTCTTCAGTGCTCGAAATAGATGTTCAATACGCATATTTGTCTTAAATGCATCCAGTAATGAACGAATCAGTTCAATTGCTTTATGGTGAATCATTAGTTCTTTATAGTCCGTATGATATGGAATCTCATGCTTACGGCACACATCAATCAGCTGCTTGACATAACTTTCATCACGATAGAGTACTGCAATATCCTTAAATCTCTCCCCATTTCTCACGAGGTCCATTATTTGATGTGCGATATGCGCAGCTTCGGCTGGTACAGATCCATGCTGTGATAAATGTATATGCTCCGGGTGACTGATTGATACTTCACGTGAGAAACTGTTTTCAAGCGTGTTCAGTTCGTCATTGAAACGATAAGGAACATGCATATTGTCGACATGATATGTTAATGCGCGCTCATGCAAATAAGTTTTAATATGATCTAACGTTTCTGTCGTCTTTCTAAACAGTACAGGGTCTGTCTGATCGATTGTCAATGCGATTGTCAGTGATTTCGCATGCTGTGCTAACGACTGGATGACCATATATTCTACAGTCGTAAAGTTATAGAAACCATCAATGTATATATCCGCATTACGGATTGTCTCTGATGTTTCTATCATTCTACATAGAGAAACGAGCATATCCTCTGTCTGCATATACCGTCCGCTCATCTTCTCCTCTAATGCTGTATACACTTCATATATGTCATGCAGCTTATCTTTCGTGCGCACATCCATTTCTTTTCCGAGCAGTGTATAAACATCGGGCGGTGTGACATTATATTTTTTTAGTTCTGAGATGACTGCTGCCATCTTCTGACTAAAGCCAAAGTATGCGCTTGTCGACTGAAATCTCTTTAATTCATCTTTATGTTCGTTGAGTATCTGATACGTCAGCATTTCAACGCCACTGTTTGAAATATGCTGCAGCTCCGTGCTTCCTTCTTCGCTTTCAAGTCTCCAGAACAGTCGATCAAAAGAATAGATTGCTGTACGCATACTTCCTTTAATCATCGCATCATGACTTAACGCCTGTTCAATCTGAAAGGTACTTTGTCTTGGTGCAATCATGATAATTGGATCACCAAGCGGTTGTCCTTTCAGCTGTGACTTTATCCTTTCAATAATTTCATAGGTTTTCCCTGTCCCTCTTCTGCCGAGTAATAATTGAACTGTCATCTGTTTCCTCCTAAAAAAACAACTTTACAAACAGGAATATTTTGTAAAGTTGTATCTATATTTATTGTGGATTAAAATTCACATGAAATGTATCTAGCGGCCAATATCTTACCTGTACTTCTCCTACAACTTGCTGCTCTTTGATCAATCCGAAACTTCTGCTATCATTACTCGTCTCTCTGTTGTCTCCAAGAACAAGCAGCTTACCTTCTGGAATGACCGATTTACCACCCGCACCAGATAGATCACTTACTTTGAAATTTTCTGTAAGCAATATATTTGTCTTAGCAATTCTGTTTTCCTGAAGGTAGGGTTCTTCAGTACGTTCACCATTAATATATAAAACATCATCCCTGTATTCTACTTTATCTCCCGGCTTTCCTATAATACGTTTAACATAATCTTGAGTACTTCCTGTATGAAAGACGATAACATCGCCATTATGCAGTGTACTCATCTTATTAACGATGACCTTATCATCATCAGTGAAAGTCGGATACATTGAATCGCCACTTACAGAATAAGAAATAAAGAAGAATGTCTTTACAACAAAATATAATACTGTAGCAATGACAATCGCAATCAGCCATTCAATAAATTCCCGCTTCAAAAGGAGCACCTCAACTTATTTTATATTAATCACTTATCTTTCCAGATGCCGCTCAATTCTTTTACCAATCCACCACAGAATCACGAGCACTATAATAACAATTATACTCTTTTCAGGTGCTTTCACAAAGGAATATATATCGTTACCGATAAAGCTTAAAGTAAACAACATAATCGCTTTTCCGAATAGAACGACCCATAAATATTTCTTTATATCGAGCGTGCTTAGACCTGCCACAATATTGACCAGACTGGAGGGTGTGAATGGAAAGCAGAGTAACAAAAATAATGGCAGCATCCCTCTGTTATCCACTCTTCTTATAAACTTTAATGTCTGCGGATGTTTGCTTAATCGTCTTAAAAGTCGGTGCTGACCATAGGTTCTCACTAAAAGCGTAACACAATATGAACCAGCTACTGCACCGCTCCATGTAAGTAAGAATCCAGGTATCAGACCATAAGCATTCACATTAACAACAGCAAAGACCATAATCGGTAATATCGGAATAAATGCTTCAATAAATGGCAGAAGAAAAGCAATAACAATGCCGAGACCTTTAAATCGTTCAAATAATTCCAGTAAGTGCGCTTCTGTAAACAAACCCTCACCTCACTTTTATGTGATTATAATGTAAATATTAAAAAAAACAAACTATGAACAGTTCATAGCTTGTTTTAAGAATAACATGACATATATTATTGAAGCCTTGCTTCTAGTTCTGCCTTCTTGTCTTCAAAGCCCGGTTTCCCAAGCAATGCGAACATATTCTGCTTGTATGCTTCAACCCCTGGCTGGTTAAATGGATTAACACCAAGTAAGTAACCACTCATCGCAACACTTAACTCGAAGAAGTAAACAAGGTAACCGAAAGTAAATGCTTCTAACTTCGGTACTTCAACGACGAAGTTTGGTACCCCGCCATCGCTATGTGCAAGTAATGTCCCCTGGAATGCTTTCGTGTTGACGAAGTCCAATGTTTTACCTGCTAAGAAATTTAAACCATCTAGATCATTCTCATCCGCTTCAATTGTGACATCGCTTCTTGGTGTCGTTACTTTAACGACCGTTTCAAAGATATCACGACGCCCTTCCTGAACGTATTGACCTAATGAGTGAAGGTCCGTTGAGAAGTTCGCGCTTGATGGATAGATACCTTTAAAGTCCTTACCTTCAGACTCACCGAATAGCTGTTTCCACCACTCGTTGAAGTATTGAAGACTCGGTTCATAATTGATTAACATCTCAATCGTGTACCCTTTGTTGTATAAAATGTTACGTAGCGCTGCATACTGATAACTGATGTTCTCTGTAAGTTCTGATGAACTCAGTTCATTACGTGCACTCGCAGCTCCTTCCATCATCGCATCAATATCATGGCCTGCTGCTGCAATCGGTAATAATCCAACAGCTGTTAATACTGAGAAGCGTCCTCCGACATCATCCGGCACGACAAATGTTTCATAGCCTTCAGTTGTGGCAAGTGACTTTAATGCACCTTTAGATTTATCCGTAGTTGCATAAATACGAGATCTCGCGCCTTCTTTGCCGTATTTCTCTTCCAATAGTTTCTTAAATACACGGAATGCAACAGCTGGTTCCGTCGTTGTACCAGATTTAGAAATCACGTTCACTGAGAAATCTTTGTCCTGAACATATTCAATTAAATCGTTCAAATAGCTTGATGATAATTGGTGTCCTGCAAAGATAATCTGTGTCTTATCTAATTTCAGGTGATCAAATGATTTATTCAGCATCTCGATTGCAGCACGTGCACCGAGATAAGACCCTCCAATGCCGATAACAATTAACACGTCGCTATCTGCATTTATCTTCTTCGCACTTTCTTTAATACGTGCGAATTCTTCCTTATCGTAATCTACCGGTAAGTCCAGCCATCCTAGGAAATCGCTACCTGCACCACTACCTTCATGGATTACATGATGAATATTTTTCACTAAATCCTGCATCTGTGTCAATTCATGATCTCCTACGAACGATTTTGCCATGTCGTAGTTAAATTTAATATGCGTCATTTCTATTCCTCCCGTTCATAGTTTCACAATCATTGTACTCGATTCAACTTAAGTTCACAATCCATAACGCTTTATAAAGCGCTTATATCTTAAAAATTGAAATATTTATATTTTTATTCTAAAAAATGAATATTTATACTTGATTTTATTTATGCATACTGATACATTATTATGTATATTAATTAATAAAATGAATTCAAAAACTAATGGGGGAATTGAAATGAACGAAAAACAAAAAGTGGTATTAGCATATTCTGGAGGATTAGATACTAGCGTCGCAATTCAATGGTTAATCGAGAAAGGGTATGATGTTATCGCATGCTGCCTTGATGTCGGTGAAGGAAAGGATCTCGCACACATTAAAGAAAAAGCACTCAAAGTTGGCGCGATTGAATCGATCATGCTCGATAAGATTGAAGCATATGCAGAGGACTACCTATCATATGCGATCAAAGGGAACAGCCTTTATGAAAATACATACCCGCTTATTTCAGCACTGAGCAGACCGCTGATCGCTGAAGTGCTTGTAGAAGTTGCACATCAACATGAGGCGAAGTTCATTGCACATGGCTGTACAGGAAAAGGAAATGACCAGGTGCGTTTTGAAGTTGCGATTCATAGTATTGATCCATCTATTACGACACTTGCACCGGTTCGTGACTGGGGATTCAGTCGTGAAGAAGAGATTGAATACGCTAAAGCGCATGATATTCCCGTGCCTATCAACTTAGATTCACCCTACTCAATCGATCAGAATTTATGGGGCAGAAGTAACGAATGCGGCATCTTAGAAGATCCCTATGCCACACCACCTGAAGATGCATATGACTTAACCGTATCACCGAAAGATGCACCAGATGAAGAAGAGATTATTGATATCACGTTTAAAGCAGGACTTCCAGCTGCATTAAACGGACAGTCTTTAAAATTGCACGAAATCATCAAACAGTTGAATGAATTAGGAGGCAAACACGGTGTCGGCAGAATCGACCACGTTGAGAATCGTCTTGTCGGCATTAAATCACGTGAAGTATATGAAGCACCAGGTGCAATGATCATTCTTAAAGCACATAACGACCTTGAAACGATCACTTTAACGAAAGATGTACAGCATTTTAAACCCTATGTTGAGCAGCAGTTTGCTAACCTTATATATAATGGCTTATTCTTCTCTCCACTTGCCGATCATCTGAAACATCTGTTAACAGATATGCAGCAATACGTTAATGGCGAAACAAAGGTCAAACTCTATAAAGGAAATATCACAGTAATCGGCAGAAAAAGTGATAACACTCTGTATAACGAGAAGCTCGCAACTTATACAAAGGAAGATACATTCAATCAGCAGGCAAGTGTCGGATTCATTGAAATCTATGAACTTCCAGTGAAGCAGGCAACGAGAGTGTATAGAGGTGATGCACATGAGTAAAGCGCTATGGGGTGGCAGATTTAAAGAAAGTATGAGTGAACAGGTCGCCGACTTCAATCAATCGATTGAAGTTGATGCGAGACTGTTCTACCAAGATATTAAAGGGAGTATCGCGCATGTTACGATGCTTGAGAAGACGTATATCATCACTTCAGATGAAGCGAATCAAATTATCAATGGACTACAGGACATTATAGAAGACTATGAAGCGGGTAACGTGACTTTCAAAAAAGAACTAGAAGACATCCATCTTAATATCGAGAAACTGCTGATAGAAAAAATCGGCCCTGTTGGAGGAAAGATGCATACCGCTCGTTCAAGAAATGATCAGGTCGCAACAGATATGCACTTGTATGCAAAAGAGATGACAGAGGCCATCATTACATCTATAAAAGCATTACAACACGTCATAATCGATTTAAGCAAGCAGTACCATACAGTAATTATGCCGGGATATACCCATCTTCAGCGTGCACAGCCGATTCTTTTCAGCCATCATATTATGACATATTTCTGGATGCTGGAACGTGATAAAGTAAGATTCAGCGAAGGCTTAAAACGCATCAATATATCACCACTCGGTTCAGGAGCACTCGCAGGAACGACCTTTCCCATTGACCAGCAGTATACAGCTTCACTGCTCGAATTTGATGATGTCTATGCAAACAGCATCGATGCAGTAAGCGACAGAGACTATGTACTCGATATAATGCATAATATTAATCTTCTTATGATGCATCTGTCTCGTTTCTCTGAAGAGATTATTCTTTGGTGCAGCGAAGAGTTTAAATTTGTAACTTTAAGTGATGCCTATACTACAGGTTCATCCATTATGCCGCAGAAGAAGAATCCAGATATGGCCGAACTCATACGAGGTAAATCTGGAACAGTGGCAGGTAACTATATGGGACTGCTGATGACGATTAAAGGTTTACCACTTGCATATAATAAAGACTTGCAAGAAGACAAGAAAGGATTCTTCGATAGTATCGATACAGCATTGCAGTCTGTTCAAATATTCACTGGCATGATAGATACGATGGAAGTCAATGCGGCACATCTAACAGATATTACACAAAATGATTTCTCAAATGCGACGGAACTTGCAGACTATCTCGTGACGCTCGGCATCCCTTTTAGAGACGCACATGAAATAACAGGACAACTCGTACTTTACGCAATTGATAACAATATCCTGCTAAAAGATATTCCATTAGGCCATTATCAAACGGTTAATAAAGATATTACGAATGATATATATACGAAGCTCAACCCCGAACATGCAGTAAATAGAAGAATCAATGACAATGGTACAAGTACAAAAAGCGTGATGAAACAAATTGCAAAAGCAGAAAAATGTATGTAAAAAAGCAGCGGAATCCGCTGCTTTTTATTTGCGTACTGATTTATAACGCTGCTTTATAGATTGCCAGTATATCTTCACGTTGTAACTTATAGAAGTTACCGAATGGGCCATAGATTAAAGTTTTATCTGCAAATGCTTCTAAATCTTCAGCGTTCACTCCGTAATCAGATAACTTCTGCTTTGCTCCTAGACTTGTCCAGAAGTTCTGAAGTTCATCAATCGCATAATTGATCTTGTCTTCATCTGATAAAGATGCCTCTACATTGAATACATCTTCAGCAAACTTCACAAAACGTGCTGGAGACTGCTTACTTACATAGCGCATCCATTCAGGGAATAATATCGCAAGACCTGCACCGTGTGCAATATCATAGACGGCACTTACTGCATGTTCTAAGTTATGCGTTGCCCAGTCACCAACGTAACCTAGACGCAGGAAACCGTTTAATGCAACTGTTGATGATAGCATCAATGTCTCACGTGCTTCGTAATTTTTAGGGTCTTTCACTGCAATTGGTCCAGTCTTCATCACAGTCTTCAGTACGCCACTGATCATTTGGTCTTGTACTTCTGTATTATCCGCTTCGTTAAAGTACTGTTCTAATAGGTGACTCATGCTATCAATAATACCATTTACTGTCTGATGCTCTGGTAATGTGTATAGCACTTCTGGATTTAACAGACTGAACTTAGGAAAAACAAGTGGCGAACCCCATCCTAACTTCTCATTCGTCTCCCAGTTTGTAATAACACTGCCTGAATTCATTTCAGAACCTGTTGCCGATAAAGTTAATACCGTGCCAAATGGTACAGCATCATCTACTTGTGCTTTACGTGTAACGATATCCCATGCATCACCATCATATTTACTTGCAGCTGCAATCAATTTCGTACCGTCGATGACAGATCCACCACCTACTGCTACGATAAAGTCGATATCATATGCTTTCACAATTTCTACACCTTTGCGTACCGTTTCAACACGTGGATTCGGTTCGATTCCAGCGAGTTCAAATACTTCAAAGTCTGATAGCTTTTCCATTACTTCGTCGTAAAGACCTGTCTTCTTAATGCTTCCGCCACCATAGGTAAGTAGTACTTTATTCCCGTTGCTATAGGCTTTCACCATATCGTTCAGCTGTTCCAGACTTTCTTTTCCAAATACTAGTTTAACTGGATTATAAAATGTAAATTGATTCATTGCTTCCTCCTGAATTAAAAATGACATAATACGCAATTAAGCATATTATGTCATAGCTACTAATAGATATTCAAATATTTGAACTTATATGAAGTCACTGAAACGTTCTCTGAATTTTACATGGAGGATTGAGCCGAGAATAAAGAAAAACAAAACAAATCCAAGATTATATAATGCTAACTTCCAATGTTCTACTAAGTACCATTCATGATATAGTATAGCACTTCTATAGCTTTCCGCTAAGAAGTAAACAGGATTCAATTTCATTATAAATTCTACTATTTGCATCTTTTCAGATGTACCTTCTGGTAGCCATAATATCGGAGAGATGTAAAATAACACTCTTAATAATGCTTGAACAGCCATCTGTACATCTCTGACAAGGACACCAAGTGTTGATGTAAACATTGTTACAGATAGACTGAAAATGTATACGAACGGTATATAGATTAAGAGCTGCAGCATATGTATGGATGGTTTAATTCCTGACAAGAAACAAATACCAATAATTAGCCCTAATAATATAATATGTGTATAAAATTTACTCATTAAAATATAACTTGGAATCGTGGATAAAGGGAAATTCATTTTAGCAACTTGACTATACTTCATCGAAATGGACTTTGTACCTTCCAGAATACCTTGATTCACAAAGAACCACATACTTATACCAACAAGCATCCATAAGATAAATGGCACACCATGAATATCTGCTCGTCCTCCTCTTATACCAATGCCGAAGACAAAGTAATAAACACCGATTTGAATAAGTGGATTAATAAATTCCCACGCAAGGCCTAAATAATTATCATGTGTCGATATTTTAATTTGAAATTGTGCAAGTCTTTGAATTAAATAAAAATTTTTAAACTGTTCTCTTAAAACAACGCTTACAGGATTCATAATATCCTCTTTTCTATTCTTTTTCTTTTAGATGTTTATGTGGATCATATTTTTCGTTAAACATTTGCTTCCTAACTTCAATCATAAATAATGGAATTGTTATCGCTCTTTTAAATCGTTTAAAATCAGTCAATATTCTATATAGCCATTCTAAGTTCATATTAATAAAAACTTCAGGTGCTCGTTTAACATTACCACTCAATACATCAAACGACCCTCCTACCCCCATGAATACAGTATGACGAAAATGATGCTGATTAAAATATATAAAACTTTCTTGTTTTGGAAAGCCCATTGCTACAAATACATAGTCGGGCTCAAAATCTTTTAACTTCTTTAGAGTTTTTTTATCATCTATTTCTTTATATCCATGCTTGGAGTTAAAGATAATATTTGGATATCTCTCTTCTAATTTCTGCTGGCATTGCTTAACCGTCTTTTTTGAACTGCCCAGAAGGAAAACCTTTTTATTTCTCATATTCGCTATTTCTAGCATTCCTTCCATCAATTCAATACCAGGCACACGGGATTTCATAGGTCTGCCAAGGTGCCTAGCTGCTTTAATAATACCGATACCATCAGGTACAATCAAGTCTGCCATAGAAATACGTGTCATATAACTCGTATTTTTTTTAGCCATATATGTAATTTCAGGATTTGCAGTTACTATAAATAAATTATCTGTTGTAGGTATAGTATCAAATTTTTCAATTATTTCTAAAGTTTCTTCTTTTGTTATATCATTGAAAGGAACATCTAATACATCACATATTGCTGTATGGATATTATATCGTTTTAAAAGTTCATATGTCATTGGTCAAGATGTACAAGACATCCATCACCTCTTTGCAATTTTCTAGTATAATGTATATTATAATATACAGTATTTAAACATTCTTTACAATCTCTTAATATTTACATTTTTTACATAAGGATGAGTATAATGAAAACAACTGTTAAATTTGAAAATGTCACAAAGGAATACAAACTCTTCAATAATAATAAAGATCGATTATTAGATATCATTTTACCCAAGAAAACTAAAAGGTTTTATGCTTTAAAAGATATAAATTTTGAAGCATATGAAGGGGATATTGTCGGCTTAGTAGGAATCAATGGATCAGGAAAATCAACAATCAGTAATATTATCGGTGGGAGCGTAGCTATTACTGATGGAAAAGTCGTTCGAAATGGTCAGGTGAGCGTTATCGCAATCGCAGCTGGCTTAAACGCGCAATTATCCGGCTACGATAATATAGAGTTTAAACTGTTGCTCATGGGATATTCTAAATCCAAAATCAAAGAACTTACACCTAAAATTATTGAGTTCTCTGAATTAGGTGACTTCATTTATCAGCCCGTAAAAAAATATTCTAGTGGTATGAAATCGAAACTAGGATTTGCAATCAGTATCAATGTTGATCCTGATATCCTGGTTATTGATGAAGCATTATCTGTAGGCGATCAGACATTCACTCAAAAGAGTTTAAATAAAATCCACGAGTTTAAAGATGCTGGTAAAACCATTTTCTTTGTAAGCCATAATTTAAAACAAGTAAGAGAATTTTGTACTAAAATAATGTGGATTGAAGCCGGAGAAGTTAAAGCTTTCGGAGAAACAAATGAGATTATGGACCAATACGAAAATTTTCTTAAAGATTATAAAAAGAAAAGCAGTAAGGAGCAAAAAGCATTTCGTAACAAATTAAATGAAAAAAGACTTTTCTATAAATAGAATAATAAAACCGAGCATAATAACTGCGCTAACCCCATGATATGGGAGTAAAATAAAAACACTTTCGTTGAATTCATATTAAAATGAATTTATACGGAGGT
>NZ_JBVGOY010000069.1:0-272 GCF_058188655.1 Macrococcus sp. CoH-51_TC_04 | reverse complement strand
GGTAGAGAGTGCGGGTGCTATAGTTCTGGCTCACAGGACCTCCGAGATGTCAGGGATCGGGTGCCAAGCAACAACGTAACCCTGATCCTCATAGTTTTCTGGGTACATGCCCTCACGCAGATCGGCTTCGACCCAACCGCCGTGCACCTTGGAATAGGCCCACAGTTTCGGCGGAATGTAGCGTGTGCCATCCTCACGTTCGAGGCAGACAATGGCGGGCTCCGAATAGTCGTTACCGTAGTACATGTCGTACAGAGGTGCCGGCTTAGGAC
>NZ_JBVGOY010000068.1:0-273 GCF_058188655.1 Macrococcus sp. CoH-51_TC_04 | reverse complement strand
GGAATGAGCGCAAACCAAATCGCCGGACGGATGCCCAGCCAGGCAACCAGGCCGGCGGCCGCCAGCGGTCCAACCACAGCACCCAAGTTGTCGCCGGCCCGCTCCAGACCGAATGCGCGACCGTACGCGCGACGCGGCGCCAGCGACGACAACAACGAATCACGCGCCGGCGACCGCACGCCCCGGGACGCCCACGCCAAAGCGCGCAGGATCGCCACCTGCCACACCGCCGTTGCCATCCCGATCGCCGCCGTAGCCAGTGCAGTCACCAGA
>NZ_JBVGOY010000067.1:0-275 GCF_058188655.1 Macrococcus sp. CoH-51_TC_04 | reverse complement strand
GCATTGCGACGGGCCGTGAGGTCCGACGCCCAACTGCCGAGAGCGGCTGCAGCCGAGACAACGGCATCGTCGAGCGCTTGCGGCGTGGTTATCGGCGCTTCTGCTATTGGCGTGAGGACGGCAGGGTCCTCGACAGCGTACCATTCCGTAGCTACGTCGCGGCGCCCCGCACTGACATTGAATCCGCGATACATTATCAGGACTCCTTATATTCTTGTCCGTTGATGCGAACCGGGAGCGATCGCGCACCGCGGATCACCGTGCCAAGCCAAGGA
>NZ_JBVGOY010000066.1:0-276 GCF_058188655.1 Macrococcus sp. CoH-51_TC_04 | reverse complement strand
GGGCAAGACCACCCACAGCGGCTTCCTCAATGCCCTGCCCTCCGAAGGGCACGGCTACTTCGACCCGTGGACCCAGTCCCTCAGAAACATCGCTGCGACCACAACCGGTCAGCTCGACAAAGCCAGCGGCGGGTTGACCGGCACCGCGGCAGCGGCGGCCCAGCACAACAAGGACGCCGCACACTATGCCGCGAATTTCTGGATCACCCCGTGAAGGCCCCGCCCCGTAGCACCATCGTGCTCTTTGCTCTCGCGACTACCCTCACCCTTGGAGGA
>NZ_JBVGOY010000007.1:0-123497 GCF_058188655.1 Macrococcus sp. CoH-51_TC_04 | reverse complement strand
CCCTATAGAATATAGGAAATTAGCAGCCTAGAAAATAGTGTTTTTATTGAGCTCCCTTAGTAAGGGTGCAGTGCCTATAACACAATGGCTGGTTTTTATTTATTAAATTAATAAATGATGATTGCTTTAGTTTTTATAGTATTTAACTTAAAATAGTATCAAGAGGTGAGGACAGTGGAATTAAAGTTTGATCATATTATTCATCATGTGCAGAATTTAAATGATGCTAAAATTGATTTTTTAAAGGTGATTAATGGTGGAAAGCATGAGCAGTTAGGGACATACAATAAATTATCTTATACTGATTTATCATATATTGAATTTATCGATGCGTATGATCGTGCACTCGTTCATAAAGCAGCACAAAGTGCAGAAGAGCGTTTAAGTTTTGCAGCATCACTTGAACGTACAGATTATGTTGAAGGATTTAAGCGATTATGTTTTAGAACGGATGATATCGATGCACTTAAGCAGCACTTTAATCAATTAGGTGTAAAGACGGTTGGGCCGTCATGTATGCAGCGCGTGACACCAGAAGGGCAAGTTATTGAATGGCAGTTGCTCTATATTGATGAAGAGAGAAATTATGAATTACCATTCTTTATACAGTGGGGAGCGTCAGATGACGAACGCATGCAGTCACTCTCTCCATATTTCCAGGGAAATCTCAGGATTGAAGGAATCGATATAGAAACGACAGATTTTAATGAGATGGCAGAGGTATATGTAGAATGGTTAGGTTACGAAGTCACAAGTGGTGTGATCAATAGTTATTTTAAACTAGAGAAACTAGGGTGTCCTGCGATCTACTTAATTCCTGGCAATACAGATACAATTAGAAGTTTAAAAATAAAAAGTGATGCACCTGCAGTACATCACTTTAGAAATGCGATTTATCAATTTAACTAGCATAAACGTTATTATAAACTGTCATAACGATAAGATAAATATGGTATGCAGCAACAATCAGCGAAATCAATGCTATATACATTGTTGATTTTGATACTCTTGTAATCAAATAGAGTAGTGAAATGATTGTAGTAAAACTTGCTACAATAATATGTAAGCTTAACATATCGATAGAATCCTGCTGGAATAATGAAACGAGTATACTATTAATAATGATTAAGATAATAAGCAGTAAATTTTTAAACATATGCCACCTCTTTACTTTAATAATAAAAGTATAACAATAATAATTAAATATTTGTTGTAAAACGAAAGGAAAGAATAAAATGACAGTGATGAGAAAGAATGTATCCAATGAAGTACACGATAACTTTGTAAAAACACATGCAAATGGTGATATGCTGCAGCTATCAACGTGGGCAGATACAAAACGATTGACAGGATGGTATAGTAGACGTATCGCTGTAGGAAGAGATGACGAACTCGCTGGGGTGGGACAGCTGCTATTTAAGAAAGTACCGAAGACGCCATTCACCATGTGCTACGTATCGCGAGGCTTTGTGTGTGACTATCATGACAAAGAAGTCGTGACAGCACTTGTTGATGCGGCAATTGAAGTTGCACGTCGTGAGAAAAGTTATTCTATTAAAATTGATCCGGATGTTGAAGTAGATACGGTTCCAGGATTAATTGAATTTATGAATACATTAGGCTTTGTTCATAAAGGATTTAAAGATGGACTTCATCCAGACTACATACAACCACGTATGACGATGATTACGGACATTGATATGGATGAAGCTGCACTTATACAGTCATTTGAAAAACGCAATCGTTCAACGGTAAAGCAAAGCCTGAAAAAAGGCGTACAGTGTGAAATCGGAACACGTGAAGACCTTAAGATTTTTGCACAGCTTATGAAAGAAACTGGAGAACGGGATGGCTTTCTAGTCAGAGATATCTCCTACTTCGAAACGATATACGATGCGCTTAATCCAGCTGGAGACGCAGTACTTTTTCTTACTAAATTAGTTCCAGATACTGTGTTAGAGAATTTAAATACAACATTAAAGAGAAATCATGAGGAGAAAGAGAAAGTTTTATCAAAAAAACAGACGAAGAAAACTGAAAACCAATTAAAAGACATAGATATCATCATTGAAAAGGTACAAAAGCAGATTAATGAAATAGAAGAACTTAAAGAAACACATCCGGACGGTAAATATTTGTCAGGCGCAATTCTGACATTTTGTGGTAAGAAAGCTTATTATTTATACGGCGCATCTAGTAATGATTATCGTAGCTATCTACCAAATCATAAAATGCAAATCGAAATGATGAAATATGCGCGTAGTAAAGGCGCAGTATCTTATGATTTCGGAGGGACAGATAATAATCCCGACAAAGATTCTGAACACTATGGTTTATGGCAGTTTAAGAAGAGCTGGGGGACACATTTGAGTGAAAAAATCGGCGAATTTGACTACATACTTAATAAACCTGTTTATACATTAATTGAAGTTGCGAAGCCAAAAGTAAAAGCGTTGACGAAGAAGATTAATAAGAGAAGATAGCAGTATTTTGAGGTAATGTTGAAAATGCTGTAACGAAGCAATTGGATGCAGTACAGAAAAGAGTGATGACAAGTAAACACCACTCTTTTTTATTCACTAAAAAATTTAAAGACACTCACCTTCGTTTCCATATAAAGATATGGATCAATAAAGGTGATATATAGAATAAAAAAGAAGTTGAATAAACTAAATGCTGTTAAAAGTATAGAAAGAATTCTATAAGTGAAGTTGTTCATCAAGTTCTGATCGGTTGTAAAGTGATATTGTATACCTGAGAAAAACGTAATGATGCAAAAAGCCATCCAGAAATATGTTGTTAAAAATACGATACCGCTATGAACAAAATAGCTGCTTATAAACACAGTTTGCATAATGATAAGTAAAAACATAATTACTTTTTGCATTCTTTTCACTCCTTTACCTATAATTGTAATATATAACTGTAAATTATCAATACAATATGACAAGAGAGGTTTTCAAAATGAAAATTGGTTTTATTGGAACAGGTGTAATGGGAAAAAGTATGGCTGAGCATATAGGGGACAAACTATATATTTATAACCGTACGAAAGAAAAAGCAATGGCACTAATCGAACAAGGACATATATGGTGCGATACGCCTACTGAAGTTGTAGCACAATCCGATATTGTCTTTACGATGCTTGGCTATCCGGTTGATGTAGAAGCTATCTATCTTGCACCAGATGGATTGATTAATAATGGTAAACAAGGTCAAATATTTATTGACTGTACAACGAGTAGTCCTGCACTTGCCCAAAAGATTAATCAAGAAGCAAATAAGAAAGGAATATATGTGTTAGATGCACCTGTAAGTGGTGGAGATATTGGTGCCAGGAATGGAACCTTGAGTGTAATGGTTGGTGGAGATGAAGCGATATTTGATAGAGTAAAACCTTTAATCGATAAATTCAGTAGTTCGGTGACATACTTTGGTGATGCAGGAAAGGGTCAACATACAAAGATGGCGAATCAAATTGCTATCGCTACAAATATGATCGGTATGGCTGAAAGTCTGTATTATGCACATAAAGCAGGGTTAGATGTTGAAAAAGTGCTAGAAACAATCAGTAAAGGAGCGGCAGGAAGTTGGTCATTATCTCACTTGGCTCCAAGAATTTTAAAAGAAGACTATACTCCTGGATTTTATACGCATCACTTCCTGAAAGATATGAGCATCGCGCTTGAAGAAACAAAGAAGATGGGTATCGAACTTCCCGGTCTCGAATTGAGTTATAAGTTATATCGTAGTCTTTCCGATGAACTAAAAGAAACGACAGGGACACATGCGATATATCAATATTATACACAAACAAGATAAGGATATTGGTAAATTTTAAATAATAAAGCTACAATAAATACATAAAATTCGTATAAATGGAGGAAAGACTTTGATAAAGAAAATTATTGATTTTTCTTTGCATAATAAACTTGCAGTATGGTTAATGACACTCATTATCCTAAGTGCCGGCGTATATAGTGCAATGAAGATGAAGATGGAAATGCTGCCGAGTATGTCGACACCTGTAATTTCTATTACAACACCTTACCCAGGTGCTACACCTGAAGACGTGTTAAATGGTGTTACAGATCCAATAGAGAAGAAGGTTAAAAATTTATCGAGCGTAGATAAAGTAACGAGTCAATCGTTAGAGAATGCATCTGCAGTCACTGTTCAATATAAGTTTGGAACAGATATGGACAAAGCGCAATCAGAATTAGAGAAACAAATTGAGAAGGTTGATCTTCCAGAAGGTGCGCAAGAGAAACAGATTTCACAAATGTCGATGTACACTTTCCCAATCATTAGCTATTCACTTTCAAGCGATAAGGCAGATATTAAAGATCTGACAAAGCGTATTAAAGAAGATTTAGTTCCAGAAATTGAAGGTGTAGAAGGGGTTACAAATGTAACGTTTTCTGGACAAGAAGTTGAACAAGTTGAGCTACAATTTGATGATAAGAAGTTAAAGAAAAATAATTTAACAGAAGAGTCTGTACTTCAATTCATTAAAGGTGCTACAACCGATGCACCACTTGGATTATATACGTTTGGTAGCGATTTAAAGAGTATCATCGTAAATGGTCAATTTACTAGTGTGGATGCTCTTAAAGATTTAAAGATCCCATTATCAGGCGGAGATAATCAAGCTGATACTGCTAAAGCCTCACCTGAAGAACAGGCGGCGCTTGCGAAGATGATGCAGGCCGGTAAAGTACCAACAGTAATGCTTTCTGACATTGCTACGATTAAAAATGTAGAGAGTCGTGAATCTATTTCTAAGACAAATGGTAAAGATTCACTAAGTATTCAAGTCATTAAGTCAGATGATGCGAATACTGTAGCGTTAGCAAACGATGTAAAAGATAAAGTAAAGGAATTTAAGAAGAATAATAAAGATATTAATGCCGTACTGATGATGGATCAGGCTAAACCGATTGAAGACTCTGTAAAAACAATGGCAGAAAAGGCCATTATTGGAGCATTGTTTGCAGTGATCATGATACTCGTGTTCCTTAGAAATATCCGTTCAACGATGATTGCTGTCGTATCCATTCCGATGTCTATATTAATGGCAATGTTAATCCTTAAACAGATGGATATTTCACTTAATATTATGACGCTTGGAGCGATGACGGTTGCAATTGGACGTGTTATTGATGACTCTATCGTCGTTATCGAAAATATATTCCGACGTATGTCTGACCCTAAAGAGAAATTGCGTGGCTCTGAGTTAATTAGCAGCGCGACTAAAGAGATGTTTATACCGATTATGAGTTCAACGATGGTCACAATTGCAGTATTCTTACCACTTGGACTGGTGTCAGGTTCTATCGGTGAAATCTTTAGACCTTTTGCTTATACAGTCGTATTTGCATTGTTGGCCTCATTATTAATTGCAATTACGATTGTACCGATGCTTGGACATACATTCTTTAAGAATGGTATTAAAGGGCATCATGATGATGAAGCAAAGGTAGGGCGTATTGCAAGTTTCTATCATAACGTATTAGAGTGGTCTTTAAAACACAAGCTTATCGTCTCACTATTAAGTATCGGCCTTCTCCTTGGTAGCTTGTTCTTAACGCCGTTTCTAGGGACGTCATTCATTTCAACAGGGGAAGATAAGTTTCTTGCATTAACTTACAAGCCTAAACCTGGTGAAACTGAAGAAGAGGTTGTAAAAAAAGGTGAGCAAGTTCAGAAAACTTTAGCTGAGAATAACGATGTAGTAAATATTCAGTACTCAGTTGGAGGAGAAAATCCATTTAACCCGGTTGCTACTAACGATATGGCAATGATGGTTGAATATAAGAAGGATACACCAAAGTGGGAAAGTGAAGCGGAACGTGTATTGAACAAAATCGCTTCTTTCAAACATGAAGGAACTTGGAAGAACCAGGATTTTGCAACGGGTGGTTCGACCAATACAGTAACGGTTACTGTTAACGGTCCATCGATGAATGAAATAAGACCGGTTACAGAGCAGCTTGAGAAAGAAATGAAAGACGTTAATACTGTTACGAATGTAAGTTCATCATTAACGGATAGTTATGATGCATATACATTAAAGGTAGATCATAACAAGTTATCTGAACGCGGACTAACTGCAGGTCAGATTGCAATGGCATTAAATCAACGTAGTGATAATAAAGTTGTCACTAAAATAGGTGATAATGGCAAGTCGACAGATGTTGTTCTGACAAAAGAAAAAGAATCAAAATGGACAAAAGATAAATTAGAGAATACAAAGATTACTTCACCACTCGGTAAAGAGATTAAGTTGAGCGATGTCGTAACGATTGAAGAAGGAAAGACGTCAGATACAATTAAACGTGAAGACGGTAATATATCGGCTACAGTAGAAGGTAAGATTAAAGGAAAAGATGTTAGCCAGGCTACACAAGATGTTGCAAAGAAAGTAAACGCATTAAAACACCCTTCAAATGTTGATGTACATATTGGAGGAACGAGTGAAGATATCGGCGAGAGCTTCTCTCAACTCGGACTTGCGATGCTTGCCGCTATCGGAATCGTTTACCTGATACTTGTACTGACATTTAAAGGAGGACTTGCTCCACTTGCCATATTATTCTCGTTACCGTTTACGATTATCGGGGTAATATTAGGACTTCTCGCGTTTGGAGAGACGCTTTCTGTACCATCGATGATTGGTATGCTCATGCTCATTGGTATCGTTGTTACGAATGCGATTGTGCTGATTGATCGCGTTATCAATAAAGAAGCAGAAGGATTATCAACACGTGATGCATTGCTTGAAGCAGCGATGACTCGTGTGCGTCCAATCTTGATGACTGCACTTGCTACAGTAGGCGCATTGTTACCATTACTGTTTGGAGGAGACGGCTCTGTGCTTATTTCTAAGGCACTCGCTGTAACAGTAATCGGTGGATTGACTTCTTCAACATTATTAACATTAATCGTTGTCCCTGTAGTGTATGAAATATTAATGAACTTGAAGCAGAGATTTACGAAAGATGAAAAAAAGATTAATCCATTTATACCAACGCATGATGCGTCAACACGTGTGCATATTAAAGATAATAGATAAAATATTCTGAATACAGTTGACGTATTGTTTGAACTATACTATAGTGATATCACCAATTAAATATTTCTTATCCAGAGAAGTGGAGGGAACTGGCCCTATGATACTTCAGCAACAGGCTTTAAGTACTGTGCTAAATCCAGCAAGCATATGCTTGGTAGATAAGTGCCACATCGGCGTCATTGCTACTGAAGCAATGACGCTTTTCTATTTTAAAAGGAGCGAATGTCTGTGAGTTCTAAATTATTAAGTTCAATACCTGAAAGTTATTTTGGTAAGACGATGGGTAGGAAGCTTGAAGTCGGGGATAAACCATTGATTAATACAGCAGTTGGTATCCCTGACCAACAAGTGGATCGTACGGTGCTGAAAGCTTTACAAGATGCCATTGTCAATCCTGATAACCATAGATACGGCGTATTCCGTGGCAAGGAGGCATTGAAGAAAGAGATTCAGAAGTTTTATAAAGATGTCTATGATGTTTCATTGGAGGATGATGAAATTTGTATTCTTTATGGTACGAAAAATGGTCTTGTTCATATCCCTACATGTGTCATTGAACCTGGTGAAGGTGTATTACTCCCTAATCCTGGATATACGGATTATCTTGCTGGTGTAAAGCTTGCTCGAGGATTACATTATGAATTGCCATTACACCCTGAAAATCATTACTTACCTGACTTTGATAATATAGATAAAGCGCAACTTAATAATACAAAGCTGATTTATCTTAACTATCCATCTAATCCAACTGGGGCAGTAGCGACTCAAGCATTCTTTGATGATACAATTATGCGTTTTAAAGATACTGAAACAAAGATCGTCCATGACTTTGCCTATGCAGCTTTTGGATTTAATGGTAAGAATCCAAGCATTCTTGCTTCACCTCATGCGAAAGAAGTTGCTGTAGAAATATATTCGTTATCTAAAGGCTTTAATATGTCCGGTGTACGTGTCGGATTTGCTGTAGGGAATAAAGAGATTGTGAGTGCTCTGAACTATTTTCAGGATCATACTCAAGTTGGTATGTGGGGCGTTGTACAAGATGCAGCGATAGCAGCACTTGAGCTAGGAGAACGATATCTAGAAAGTCAAAACAATATATTTAAAGCACGACGCGATAAAGTGACAGCGTATTTAAAACAACTTCAAATTCCATTTGAGCCGATGGACGGCGGTATATTTTTATGGGTACGAGTGCCAGACGGTTTTGACGGGGAAGCGTATACAGATTATTTATTAAAGCAAGAATCAATATTAGTAACTCCAGGAATCCCGTTTGGATCACGCGGTAAGAATTACATTAGAATCTCACTTGCGATTGATGATCTGTTGATAGATGAACTGCTTGAGCGCTTAAAAAATACAAAAGAATTATATATAAAATAAGAACTTACAAAGCATTACTTTGTAAGTTCTTATTTTATAGGTATATCGCACAAAGTACGATAATCATTAGCGCCATAACGATAGAGAAGAGATTAAGAATTAGCTTTGCTTTCTGGTCATTAAACTTAAATTTATAGTTAGAAATCTCTATATTTAAAAATAAACAAAGTGCAAGTAATGTAATCCAGAACTTTATCGTTCCAAGATGCATCAGTGCAACGAAGATGAAGACAACGAACACAGCACCAAGTATGATTCTTAAAAAATCCAGCAGACGCATGTTAATCATATAGATGCTTGTATAACTTACGATCAGATACATCATCATAAGTAAAATAATTAATATAATCATACGACTCTTCCTTTCTTATAATAAATAAATAGTAGGATTAAACCAAGTACGGAAGTGAGTGCACCGAAATAAAATGGCATTTCTAAATTTCTGGAAAGCAGTGCAGTAAATAACAAAGGACCGAGAATACGACCTAAACTATCCATACTGTAACTGATAGAAGTAAGTTTTCCCATTTTATTATTCGAAGTTTCTTTCGTCAATTGACTCGTCAGTAATGTTCTTACAAGGGCATTCCCAGACATAAGGAGCACAAGACAGAGTCCGGCATAAAATAAATTCATGGAAAAAGGCAGCATAATAAATGCAACAATTGTAATCAATTGTCCTGTTATGATCACTGGTTTTTCTTGACCGTGCTTCACTTTACGTAAGTACCCACCTTGTAATCCAGCATTAACAAGCCCGCCAATCATAAAGAGCATTCCCATTTGTGTTGCAGTAATATTAATCTTCTCTATTTCAAAGAGCTGAAATGAGCTCTCCATCCCACTCATCGTAAACGTCACAATAAATGTTGATAATAAGAGCATATAGATTGCCGGAGTTAACAGTTTAGTGTTCACAGTAGTCTGTTCTGTATCACTAGAACGCTGTAATGTTTCCTTAATAGTGAATAGACAGAACAAAGCAATAACGGTTAATATTGCAGCAGTTGCGAAATACGGAATCTGATAGCTGATTCCAGATAGTAGTCCTCCAACTGCTGGACCGAATATAAATCCAAGTCCAATCATCATCCCCATGAGTCCCATATATTTGTTGCGCTTTTCATGTGTGGTCATATCACTGACCATGCTCGTCGTAGTAGAGAAGCATGCCCCTGAGAATAGCCCTCCAAGAATTCGAGAGGTATAAAGCATAGGTAAGTTATCGATAAATAATCCGAATAATACGAAGCTTAAAGTAAAACCGATAAGTCCGATGATCAATATTTTCTTACGACCATATTTATCGGATAGATACCCCCAGACTGGTGCTACAATAAATGAAACGATGGAATAAGAGGCAAGCAGTAACCCCATATGAAATGCATTTAAATTTAAACTATGTACTAGAGCAGGTATTACAGGTATTACAATACTGAATCCAAAGTATATAAAGAACTGAATCATCATCAGCAGTTTAAATTGTTGTTTCATTGAATGCCCTCCTTAAAGCTATAGTACTATTGTAGCGAAAGTTAAGCTTAAATCCTATATTTTTATAATAAAAAAGAGCACTTACAGTTGTGCCCTTAATTGTGCAATCTGATTTTCGATTTCAACAAGTTTCTCTTCCAGTCGTGGAGAAGCCTGACCAGTAGACTCTACTTTTTCTAAATCGTTTTGAATACGCATATATTCTTCTTTTAGCTCTAAAAGTTGCTGGTTAAGATCCATAATATCCTTCCTTTCGCTCACTTTATATATGAAATATACCTTAAAATGATAATATAATAAAGAAACAAAGATTTGGAGGTATACATCATGACAAAGAAAATTAAGACAAATGCGTTGAGAAAGCTTGACCAAAAGAAGATAACATATGAAACATATACATATGAAGTGACGGATGAGTTAGACGGTGTTACAGTCGCAAATAAAATTGGAAAACCTTATGCTCAAGTATTTAAAACATTAGTATTGCACGGGAAATTAAATTATTATGTTGCAGTTATTCCTGTTGCAGCAACGTTAGACCTTAAATCAATGAGTAAAGTTGTCGGGGAGAAGAAACTTGAGCTCTTGCCTGTGAATAATCTTGAGAAATTAACGGGTTACATTCGTGGGGGGTGTTCACCTGTGGGGATGAAGAAGCTGTTTCCGACAGTTATCGATAGTAGTGCAGAGCAGTTTGAAGAGATTATTGTGAGTGCAGGACAACGAGGAATACAGATGCAAGTACCGCTTCAATCATTAGTCAATCTTATTCATGCGAAAGTGAGCCCGATTACACATGAGGATTAAAGACAATTATCTAAAATTAAATATAAGAAATAAACGTACGATTGTCACGAGTGATGTACATGGAAGGCCAGATTTATTAGAACAATTATTGAAGAAGGTGGATTTTTCACACGAAGATATTCTTATAATTAATGGTGATATTATAGATAAGGGACCCGACAGTATACAAATGATTACATATGTAGAACGTCTAATGGCGCAGGGCAATGTATATATGACATTAGGTAATTGCGATAAAATATTCGATGAACTGGAAGAAGCATTTCTATATGACTATATGGAGTATCGCTATACGATTGTTCATGAGATGCTGAAGCAGTTAGGAAAGACACGAGACGACTATTCATCACAAGGTGAACTGGCGAAAGAGCTTAGAACGAAATTTGAGCATCTTCATAATGTAGTGAAAGATTTGCCGTTGATGATAGAAACTGAAGATTATATATTTGTGCACGCAGGAGTCGATGAAGATTATATGGAGACGACAGAGCGCGATGCGCTGAATATGCCATTTTTCTATAACCAACCACATCAACTTGAGAAGACAGTAGTAGTGGGTCATTTCCCTGCTTGTAACTTTGTCGAACAAGGGGTATACCACCATAATATTAAAATCCATCCGAATCACAATACAATTGCCATTGATGGGGGTAATCAGGTCAAGACAAGTGGTCAGCTGAATGGACTCATCATCGAATCAGATGGGACATTGCACACAACGTTTGTTGATGATTATGAACAATGTATGGTTATCCAGTCATTTGATCCAGGACTTCAAATGCCGCATAGCTTTACCTATCCTGATTACAATATTACAGCTTTTGAAGGGGATGAATATTTTACTTATTGTGAGTGTGGTGAACACGATGGTTGTATGGTGAAAACCGAATTCATCGATTTCGAAGCACAACGATTAAAAGATGATTATACAGATTATTTCCACACGGTAGAAGCTGGAGCGTTCGTCAGCGTGATTCAGCGTTATACAGGTTATGTTCAGATTAAGAAAAATGGTATTGTTGGGTTTGTTCCGGAAGAAGTACTGGAATAGATACGTACATCAATACAGAAAGAAGGCTGATTTGTGACACAGACATTTATAATGATTATCGCTTTAATATTAACAGGATATTTAATGAAGCGCCTAAACTATATAAAAGAAGAAGAAGGCGGTGTTATTGCTAAACTTATCTTCAATTTAACATTGCCCTCATTGGTCATCGTAACATTAAGCAGCGTTAAGATTGAACCTTCTTTAATGCTCTTGCCTGTAATTATGGTAATCTATGTTGTTATCGCTAAACTGATTGTTATCATTCTATTTCTCAAGTACAATAATCAGATTAGAGGTTCTGTAGGAATGATGGCTGCGGCATTTAATATCGGCTTGTTCGCCTATCCTCTAGTTGGTGAGATGTTCGGTGCAGAGGGATTATTATATTTTGGGATGTTTGATATCGGTGGTTCCATCGGTATGTTTGGTATTACGTATTTTGTAGGAAATTATTTCAGTGAAGGTGGAGACACGTTTGACATCCGATATTTACTTATGAGCTTAATGAAGACAGTACCACTTATGACATATATCATCATGCTCACGATAAACTTACTAGATATACATATACCAGATGAAATCATTGAATTCTTTAAAATAATTTCACAGGCGAACATGCCTTTATCCATGATATTGCTCGGCGTATATTTAAACTTTAAGGTGGATACATATTATTTACCATTAGCAATTAAATATTTATGTTTCCATTATGGATTTGGACTTATTGCGGGGTTGATATGTTATTATACGTTACCATTTAATGAAATGTTCAGAACAACATTGCTTATTGGATGGCTACTTCCTATAGGAGTGGCAATCATTCCTTATGCAATACAATTTAAGTATAAAACATTACCGCTCATAGCGATGATCTCTAATATTACAATCGTTATTTCTATTATTATTTTATATATCTTTCAAAAGGTAATCTTATAAAAAAATATATAAAAGGATAAAGTGGCATTTGCGCCGCTTTATCCTTTTCCTCCCATAAACGAAGGATATTTTGTCATTCCGCCGTCGACATAGAGCGTTGTACCCGTAATATAGGCTGCCTGTGCGCTTGCTAAAAAGAGTGCCGCGTTGGCAACGTGTTCAGGTTCCCCAATAAAGCTCATAGGTATCATTCTTTCGGTTTCTTCACGTGTAGCAGGATCTGCAAATTTTTCTTTCGTATGTTCTGTAACGATAGCGCCTGGTGAGATATTATTTACTCTTATCCCTTGCGGGGCAAATTCCATGCTTAACGTTTCCATCATTAGCTTTAATCCGCCTTTACTTGCAGCATAGTTAACATAATTTGGCCATGGGATAACATCGTGCACACTTGACATATTAATGATGACACCTTTTTTATTTGATTCAGTGAAATGTTTAGCAGCTTCTCGGCTGCCGATAAACGCACCGGTTAAGTTAATATTCATGACATGATTAAAATCTTCTGCTGACATTTCAAGAGAAGGTGTTGCCTTTTCAAATCCAGCATTATTAATCATAATATCTATCGTACCAAAGTGTTTTACTGCTTCTGATACCAGTGCAGTGACTTCGTCTTCTTTAGAAACATCGGCTTGAATTGTAATCGCATCACCACCAGACTTTTTAATCGTTTTAGCAATTTCTAATGCTTCACTTTCACTTGAATTATAATTCACCACAACTTTACAGCCTTCCGTGCCGAACTTTTCTGCCATTGCTTTACCAATACCGCTTGAAGCGCCAGTAATAACGACAACTTTATCTTTTAAATCTTTATACATAAATCTCACTCCTTTATTGTTTTGCATATCCTAGTAGGAATGCTGCGATGATAATTAACATAATTCCTGCGGCAATACCGATATATTGTTTCTTTGTTTTCTTTTCTCTTAACAGGAAGATCCCGCCGAGTGTCGAAACTACGACAAGCATCTGTGAGAATGAAAAGCTTGTTGCTACACCCACTTTAGGCTGAGAATAAAACATTGCCATATTACCTAAAGCCCATAACACACCAGGGAACATGTTTTTTGCAATTGCTTTTTTCTTCGGATGATGCTTTAAAGTAAGCAGTAATCCACCGAGAACCATACCGATTGACTGAGGGAATAGTGCGCTCCAGCCTTCGACGCCAAAGAACTGACCGATAACGACATAAGTTACATACCCTAAAGTAGAGATTAACAATATGGGGAGGGCTTTTTTAAGATTTCCTTTCGTCTGGTCATCTTCTTTACCTTTTAGTGAGGTTAACATGACCCCGATAATTAAAAGTGTTAATGCTATAACTCCGAGAATAATTGAAGTCATGGTCTTCCATTCGTTGAAGAATATGACTGAAATCAACGTTGTACCTACGAGTTGTAAGCCTGTTGAAATTGGCATTGTCTTAGAAACACCGATAAGCTCAACACTTTTAAGTTGATTTCCTTGACCAAACGCCCAGAATGCACCGGAAACCATACCGACTAATAGAATTTTTGTATTCAATTCTGGCTGAACCATGATATAAGTAATCGAGCCGATGATAAAGGCACCGATGACAGTCCCCATAATTTGTTCATAAGGGGTTCCGCCTACTTTAACATTAATTAAGACGACACTTCCCCATAGTAATGCTGGTAACAAAGCAATTAATATATCCATAAATTCTCCTTTATCCTTTTATTATTAATTACCCTGTTGATGTTTCAGAAAACGTATGCTTTTGAAACTTGATTTGTAGATATACACAAAGAGACCCTTAAATAATGGCTGAACATTATTTAAGGGTCTTTAATTATTCTATAGTATATTTAAAATGATTCATTTCATTTATTTTTTTGAATCCAAGTTTCTCGTAGAATGCTATATCTTTTTCCCGCTTACTTTTCACGGAAAGCTGTACACTCGTCGCGTGATGTTTTTTAAATGCATGGTCTACAGCGAAAGATACAAGGTCGTGGCCAATGCCTTTATGACGGTATTGTAAATGCGTATAGACGAATCGAATGTCGCAGCTATCGTCATCATTGATCTGCATCCAGATGAAGCCTTTAGCAATACCTTCATTCAAATAGAGGTACAGTTCATGACTATTCCCGATAGAATTCAATATTTTATCACGCATTGGTTTATAGTCTATATACATATCTTTCATAATTTCTGTAAAGCTCTTTTTGTATACAGGTTTATATTTAATAACTTGAGGTACGAGAGATGTCGTTTTATTTTGATGGGTTGTCATGGTATATGTCGTTCCAAGATATTGCGTTCGTAAATTTTTCATAACAGACTGGCCAAAACGATGATCTTCATGCAGGCTGAAGTAATAGGTCTTCAAGCTAGGGTGTGTTATAAGGAAATCTTGCCACATCACTTTGATCATATTCAATGTTATTTTGTCTGTATGTTTCGTAATTGGACCAAGAATGTGCGCCTCTTTATCGTTAATAGGCTCTATACCAAATGCAGCGATGATTTCCTCTTCATCTTTAATGAGCAGCATATCTTCTTTTTTGATGTGATGAAGTTGTTCTTCTATACCTTGTAATGTAATACGTATATATCCGACGTGATGTTCGTTATGCTGATTGAGGTCATATAAGAACTTTGCTGTCTTGTGTATATCTTCCATTTGTGTGATTTTCAAGTGATCACTCCTTAAAGTGTGCTGACAATACTTCATGTGTTATATTGATTTGATGTTACATGTGGATGTAAACTTTTTGCGTCTTCAAGTGCATGAATATTATCTGGGAAATGTAACGATTTAATACGCCATCCTCCTTAAGTAAAGCATACAAGATAGTACCTAAAATCTCAATTTAATCATATGAAATATATTCTGTTATAATAAAGATTATTAAAGAATAGAGGACGGATATTATGAAATCAGTAGTGTTAGCAGAGAAACCTTCAGTCGCACGTGATATTGCACGTGTACTTAAATGTAATCAAAAGAAAAATGGATATATGGAAAATGACAAATATATCGTCACTTGGGCATTAGGACATTTAGTTACAAATGCTGATCCCGAGCAGTATGATGCAAAGTTTAAACAGTGGGATTTAAATATGCTGCCCATTATACCAGAGCGTATGAAGACGGTTGTTATTGGTAAGACCCGTAAACAATTTAATACAGTGAAAGCACAGATTGAACGTCAAGATGTGAATGAGATTATTATTGCGACTGACGCAGGACGTGAAGGAGAACTTGTTGCGCGCCTTATTATCGAGAAATGTAAAGGAAACAAACCGATGAAACGTCTCTGGATATCCTCAGTTACAGACAAAGCAATACTGGACGGCTTTAAACATTTGAAACCAGCGCAGGCGTATCAAGGATTATATGAAGCAGCTATGGCACGAAGCGAGGCGGATTGGATTGTTGGGATTAATGCAACAAGAGCACTAACAACGAAATATGATGCACAACTTTCTACAGGTCGTGTACAGACGCCGACGCTTCAGATGGTCAAAATACGCCAAGATGCAGTGCAGAAATTTCAGCCGAAAACATATTATAGTATTGAGCTTATAAGTAGAAGTGATAAGTTCAAGTGGCAAAGCGGGAATCAAATCTTTGATGAATCAAAAGTAGATGGACTATTGAAAGACATACAAGGAAAGCAAGCCATTGTTCAAGATGTAGTCTCTAAAGAAAAGAAACGCTATCCTGGAAAACTCTATGATTTAACGAGTTTGCAGCAGGACGCTTATAAGCATTTCAAATATTCAGCGAAAGAAACATTGAACGCGATGCAAAGTCTATACGAGACCCATAAATATGTAACATATCCAAGAACAGATTCAAATTACTTAACGTCAGATATGGAAAGCTCACTTAAAGAACGTGTCGCATCCCTTGGTGCTACGCCGTATAAAGATCAAGTCGTGAAATTACTAAAGACACAAATTAAAGGTGCCAGTCACTTTATTAATAATGCGAAAGTATCAGATCACCATGCCATTGTTCCGACTGAGATTAGAGCGAACTTAGAGACGCTTGGAGCAAGAGAAAAGAATATATATTTACTTATTGCGGAACGTTTCTTAAGCAATTTAATGGAACCCCATATATATAAAGAAGAAACCATTACTGTACAGGTTGGAAAAGAAATATTTACGCTTAAGACCGAGACGACTGTGAAAGCAGGGTTTAAAGCATTGTATGAACAGTCATCCCTTGAGCGTCATAACGCGTACCGTAAAGGAGAAACATTAAGTTCTGTCAGCCTGAAGAAGACGACCGGTGAAACGCAGCCTCTAGCTTATTTAAATGAGGGGACATTACTTAAAGCGATGGAGAACCCGGCATCTATCTTTAATATCGATAAGGAGAGTACGTCGACATTAAAGTCTGCAGGTGGTATTGGAACAGTAGCGACACGAGCAGATATTATTGAGAAGCTTTATAACTTAAATGCGATAGAAAACAATAACGGCAATATTAAAGTGACGAACAAAGGACGTCAGTTATTAGAACTTGCACCTGATGCACTCAAGTCGCCCGAACTTACAGCAGACTGGGAATATAAATTAACACGCATTGAAAAAAATAAGTATGGAAGAAAACAATTTATGCATGAGATGATAGATTTCACAAAAGAAATCATTGCTGAAATTAAATCGAGTGATGAGAAATTTAAACACGATAACTTAACGAGTACAGAATGCCCGACTTGCGGTAAGTTTATGTTAGAGAAAAAAACGCGTAACGGTAAGATGCTTGTCTGCCAAGATCCAACGTGCGGCACGAAGAAGAATGTTCAGCGTAAAACGAATGCGCGTTGCCCAGAATGTAAGAAGAAGCTGACGCTACATGGTAAAGGGCCAAAAGCAATGTACAGTTGTGTATGTGGATTTAGAGAAACGCAAGAACAGATGGATAAACGCTTCAATTCAAAGAAGACAGGAAAAGTATCGAAAAAAGAAATCAATAAATATATGAAGAAAGAAGAGCCAATCAATAATCCTTTTGCCGATGCACTCAAAAACTTAAATTTATAAGTAAACTAAATACTTATTGTTCAACACTTCACAAATTGTTAAAATAGAAGTGAATAAAATAGGGGGTGTATCTATGGAAAACGTAAAACAAAAGAAGAATCTTAAACCAATTTGGATTGTCTTGAGCTTTCTTGTATTGATTACGATCGTATTACTACCGACACCTGCTTCTTTACCAGTGATGGGTAAGATGGCACTTGCAATCCTTGCTTTCGCTGTTATTATGTGGGTGACTGAAGCGGTGAGTTATCCTGTTTCAAGTACGATGATCGTTGCTTTAATCATCCTGCTAATTGGATTTAGTCCGATTGAGAAACTTGGGCCATCGATGGGTAATCCGATGGCTGCAGGTAAACCGTTAACTGAGGATGCCTTGTTCGGTACACAGAATGCATTAAAGATTGCATTTAGTGGATTTTCAAGTTCAGCAGTAGCGCTCGTTGCAGCTGCACTGTTCTTAGCGACAGCCATGCAAGTGACAAACTTGCATAAACGTCTTGCGCTTTTAGTGCTCTCAGTAGTAGGGAATAAAACGAATGCAGTTGTCGCAGGTTCTATCATTGTTTCCATCATTCTTGCATTTTTCGTTCCTTCAGCAACTGCACGTGCAGGTGCTGTCGTACCGATTCTGCTTGGTATGGTTACAGCGTTTGGTGCTAAGAAAGAATCCCGCCTAGCAGCATTGCTTGTGATTACCGCTGTTCAAGCTGTGTCTATATGGAATATCGGTATTAAGACGGGAGCCGCTCAAAATATGGTTGCTATGGGCTTTATCAATAAAACCTTTAACGAAGATATCTCTTGGGGTCAGTGGTTTATGTATGCGGCACCGTGGTCCATTATTATGTCGATTGTCTTATACTTTGTTATGATCAATTTGATTAAACCTGAAACGAAAGAAATTGAAGGTGGAAAGGAACTTGTAAAGGCACAGCTAGCGGAACTTGGACCGGTAACACCGAAAGAATGGCGATTAATTGCAATCTCAGTAGCATTGCTCTTGTTCTGGGCTACTGAAGGTAAGTTTCATCCAATTGATTCTTCATCGATTACTTTAATTGCGTTAGCTATTATGCTCACTCCGAAGATTGGCATCTTCTCGTGGAGCGATGTAGAAAAATTGATTCCATGGGGAACAATTATAGTATTTGCGATTGGGATATCCTTAGGGAACTTATTACTGCAAACGACTGGGGCGCAGTGGCTCAGTGATAAGACTTTTGGATTGATGGGGTTAGAGCATTTGCCATTACTTGCTACAATTGCTTTAATTACGATATTTAATATTCTGATTCATTTAGGATTCGCAAGTGCAACAAGCTTATCAAGTGCACTTATACCAGTGTTTATTGCACTTACAAGTACATTAGGATTAAAGGATAATGCGGTTGGATTCGTATTAATACAACAATTTGTTATTAGTTTTGGGTTCCTGTTACCGGTATCAGCGCCACAGAATATGCTTGCATACGGTACAGGTACATTCACGGTTAAAGATTTCTTGAAGTCAGGGATACCTTTAACCATTATTGGCTATTTACTTATCCTGCTCTTTAGCGCAACTTATTGGAAATGGATTGGATTAATATAATCAATGAAAAGAAAGATGCTGAGACGAATGTCTCAGCATCTTTTTTATGCATCTTGAGATAAGATTTTCATATCTTTAGCATCAAGTTCAAACTCTTTCGTTTTGCCATCTTGTCCTTTTAACTCAACATTATATTTAAATTTTCCATCATCATGATCAAGTGACCATTCTTTAATCTCACCATTGTAAACTTTTTGTGCTGCTTTAATAATTTTATCAGCAGGCACAAACTCACCGTAATCAAATGTTTTTTCGTTATCTTTATCATCTTCTACTTCAGAAGAGATAATTTTGTTTTGTTCAGCGTTTACTTTGATTTCATGAGTCTTTTTGTTTGTATCGATTAAGGAAATTTTGTAAACCCATTGGCCCATATCATGGTCGAATGAAATGCTTTCTAAATCACCATCAACTTTCTTCTGTGCTGTTTTAATTGCTTCTTCTGGTGAAAGTTTAATGTCATCTAGTTTAATAGAAGCTTCATCTTTGTCATTATCATCATCTGCTTCAGTCGCTTCATCTTTATTATCCACGTCATCTGAATCTTCTGTACTGCTTTCGCCTTCTTGTTTTGCATCATTATCTTCATCGTTGTTATCATCTTTATCATTTGTATCTGTCGCTTTAGTATCAGTAGTTTCTGATTGCTGTTCCTGTTTAGTTTCATCCTTTGGAGATTTTTCAACATCATTTGTGTCATTATTACATGCAGCAAGTGCTAAAGCTGAAGATAGGATTAAACTTAATATTTTAAATTTCATAATTATAATTCCTCCTTTAATTATTTATATAATTTATTCCCTGAATATATACCGAAAAAACATTCTAATGATCTATATGCAATTTTTATATGATTAAGACATAATAACTATAAAAAGTTTAAAGGATAGGACTTTACAATAAGAAAAATGATTAAAATACGAATATTAAAATTAATATTCGTAAAAATGTATTGATTTTTCCGAACATTGAGATTAGACTATACAAGTATAAAAATTAAAAAAGGGAAGTGCACAATGAGAAATTATTTTAAGTTTGATGAATTAGGCACAAACTATAAGAGAGAGATACTTGGTGGATTAACGACATTTCTATCAATGGCATATATATTAGCGGTCAATCCTGCAATGCTATCGCTTGCTGGTATTGAAGGTATTCCGGATAGTATGCGTATGGATGCTGGTGCGGTCTTTGTTGCGACAATCCTTGCATCAATAGTAGGTTGTTTATTTATGGGACTGATTGCAAAGTATCCGATTGCGTTAGCCCCTGGTATGGGATTGAATGCGTTCTTTGCATTCACAGTCGTATTACAGTACAACATTCCGTGGCAGACAGGTTTAACGGGTGTACTATTCTCAGGATTATTCTTTGCATTACTGACGATGACAGGTTTACGTGAAACGATTATCAACGCAATTCCTTTCGAACTGAAGATGGCGGTATCAGCGGGTATAGGTCTTTTTATTACCTTTGTAGGTTTAAAAGGTGCAGGCATTGTAAAAGGGAATGAAGCGACTTTAGTATCATTAGGTAATGTCCATGACCCGCATGTATTATTAGCGGTTGGTGGCATTGCATTGACAATTATTCTTATGGCAAAGCGCGTTCCGGGAAGCATCTTTATCGGGATGGTATTAACAGCGATATGTGGTATGCTCTTCGGACTTATTGATGCACCAAAGCAAATTGTCGGTTCAGTACCAAGTATCGAACCAACGTTCGGAAAAGCATTCGATGCATTTGCACATCCAGAACAAATCTTTAACCTGCAATTTCTAGTGATCGTATTAACATTCTTATTTATTGACTTCTTTGATACAGCGGGTACACTCGTTGCTGTTGCAACGCAGGCAAATCTAGTGAAGGATAACAAATTGCCGCGCGCAGGACGTTCTTTATTTGCTGATTCATTAGCGACAATCGTAGGTGCCATTTTCGGTACGTCTACGACAACTTCATATATCGAATCTTCAGCAGGGGTTGCAGTAGGTGCCAGAACCGGATTTGCAAGTGTGATTACGGCATTGTGTTTCGCGTTAGCACTTTTCTTCTCGCCTCTTATGTCGGTTGTAACGAGTGCTGTGACTGCACCTGCTCTAGTAATCGTAGGTGTATTAATGGTAGCGAACTTAAATAAAATAGAGTGGCACAAGTTTGAAATTGCAGTTCCTGCATTTCTAACGATTATTATGATGCCACTTACGTATTCGATTGCTACGGGTATTGCATGTGGATTTATTTTCTATCCGATAACGATGCTGATGGCAAATCGCAGAAAAGAGATTCACCCAATAATGTATTTCATGGCAGCAGTATTTATTTTATACTTTATGTTTATACAGCATTAAAAATAAGGCGCTCAGACATATGTCTGAGCGCCTTATTTTTAATTTTCTTTATTATAATCTCTCACAGTCTCACCACTGCGGTATGGATCATAGTGAGTCGTATTTCCGCGATATTCTCTCGTATTAATGACGATAAAGATATACGCAATCATTAAGAACGCCATTAACCAATGCATGAACATTCCGAGTATCGGGAAGAATGCGAAAGCGTTCGCTAACAACCCTGTAAGTGCAATAACGGATAATGAAAATCTAGCTTCATTAGAGCGGTCGAGTGCAGATAACAAAAACATAATAAAGTACAGCGTAATATTCGTACCAAGTGGTGCCCATGCCAAGCTTAAAATATATGCACCCCCAATACCAGGGATTCCTAGAAATATTTCTTTCAATAACATAATGATGCCGAGCGTTAACAAAGTCATTTTCATCATTCGCTTCATATATATGAACCTCCATTAGTAATATACTTGTAACAAAAATACTTTTGTTACATTAATTATATCATGTTATAATAAACTATTGAATTGTACTGCTTAGTGTATTAGAAGTTACCTAAAGATATAATATCTTCTATATAATATGTAGAATTCTTTTTTAATAGTTGATAGAATTCCCCCAGACGAACTTATTTTAACACTCTCCAAAAAACTTTTTATAAATATCTAGTTATCTATTGCTAAATGACTAATATTCGTGTATTATATCTACTGTTGGACTTTAAAAAGCGATGAAGCGAGAGGTTACTGACACACCCGGCCGCTTTGCCATGGCGATGTGTGGGACAATTTTCGTGGAGAAGTCTATCAAACTAAAATAGACGTACAAGAGGAGGTAAAATTATGGCAAAACAAAAAATTCGTATTCGTTTGAAAGCGTATGATCACCGCATTATCGATCAATCAGCTGAAAAAATCGTAGAAACTGCAAAACGTTCAGGTGCAGAAGTATCAGGACCGATTCCGTTACCAACGGAAAAAACAGTTTACACAATTATCCGTGCCGTTCATAAGTACAAAGATTCTCGTGAACAGTTCGAGCAACGCACGCACAAACGTTTAATCGACATCGTTAACCCAACACCTAAAACAGTTGATGCTCTTATGGGCTTAAACTTACCATCAGGTGTAGACATCGAAATCAAATTATAATAAAAAGTAGGAGGTGCGACTTTCGATGACCAAAGGAATCTTAGGAAGAAAAGTAGGAATGACTCAAGTTTTCGGTGAAAACGGAGAATTAATTCCAGTAACAGTAGTAGAAGCAGCACAAAACGTAGTATTACAAAAGAAAACTGAAGAAGTTGATGGTTATTCATCAATCCAAATCGGTTTTGAAGACAAACAAGCTTATAAAGCAGACCGCAAATCAAACAAATTTGCAACGAAACCAGCTGAAGGCCATGCTAAAAAAGCAGGCACAGCACCTAAGCGCTTCATTCGTGAATTCAGAAACGTAGATACTGAAGCTTACGAAGTAGGTCAAGAAGTCACTGTGGATACATTCCAAATTGGTGACATTGTTGACGTGACAGGAGTTTCTAAAGGTAAAGGTTTCCAAGGTGCAATTAAGCGCCACGGACAGTCACGTGGACCAATGAGTCACGGTTCTCGTTACCACAGACGCCCAGGTTCAATGGGTATGGCATCTGACGCTTCTAAAGTATTTAAAGGTAAAGCATTACCAGGCCGTATGGGTGGTAATACTGTTACTATGCAAAACTTAGAAATCGTTAAAGTAGACGCTGAAAACAACGTTGTCTTAGTAAAAGGTAATGTTCCTGGACCTAAAAAAGGTTTAGTTAAAATTCAAACTTCAATTAAAAAAGGTAATAAATAGTATCTGCGAAAGGAGGAAATAACATAATGGCTAATTATGATGTATTAAAAGTAGATGGAACAAAAGCGGGTTCAATCGAATTAAACGATAACGTATTCGGAATCGAACCTAATCAACATGTATTATTCGAAGCGATCAACTTACAAAGAGCTTCAATGCGTCAAGGTACTCACGCAGTCAAAAATCGTTCAGCAGTGAGCGGTGGTGGACGTAAACCTTGGAAACAAAAAGGTACAGGTCGTGCACGTCAAGGTACAATCCGTGCGCCACAATGGCGTGGTGGTGGTATCGTATTCGGACCAACACCAAGAAGTTATTCATACAAAATGCCTAAGAAAATGCGTCGTTTAGCTTTACGTTCTGCTTTATCAGCGAAAGTACAAGAAAACGCATTTACAGTTTTAGAATCATTAACATTTGATGCTCCTAAAACAAAAGAATTCAAAAACATGACAACAACTTTAGAATTACCTAAAAAGGTATTGTTTGTCGTTGAAGCTGAAGATGTAAACGTAGCTTTATCAGCACGTAACATTCCTGGCGTAACTGTTATTACTACTACTGGCTTAAACGTATTAGATATCGTTCATGCGAACCAAGTAGTAATGACTAAAGGTGCAGTTGAAAAAGTAGAGGAGGTGCTTGGTTAATGGAAAATCGCGATATTATTAAGCGCCCCGTTATCACTGAACGTTCATCTGAACAAATGGCACAAGATAAATACACTTTTGATGTAGATACACGTGCTAACAAAACACAAATCAAAATTGCAATTGAAGATATCTTCAATGTAAAAGTTGATAAAGTAAACGTTATGAACTACAAAGCTAAGAAAAAACGTGTTGGCCGTTACAACGGTTACACAAACAAAAGAAGAAAAGCGATCGTAACTTTAAAAGAAGGTTCAATCGACTTCTTCAACTAAAATAAACATTTACCATTAAGGAGGTAAAACGACAATGGCAATTAAACATTATAAGCCAATAACAAACGGTCGTCGTAATATGACAGGTTCAGATTTCGCTGAAATTACGTCAACGTCACCTGAAAAGTCATTACTTGCTCCCCTTCCGAGAAAAGCGGGACGTAATAACCAAGGTAAGTTAACTGTACGTCACAGAGGTGGCGGTCATAAGCGTCAATACCGTATTATTGATTTCAAACGTAATAAAGATGGTATCCCTGCGAAAGTGGCAACGATCGAGTACGATCCAAACCGTTCAGCAAATATCGCATTATTACATTACTTAGATGGTGAGAAACGTTACATCATCGCACCTAAAGGTTTAACTGTAGGAACTCAAGTAGTTAACGGACCAGAAGCAGATATTAAAGTAGGTAACTGTTTACCACTTCAAAATATCCCAGTTGGTACAGTTATCCACAATATTGAGTTAAAACCTGGTAAAGGTGGACAATTAGTACGTTCTGCTGGAGCAAGTGCTCAAGTACTTGGTAAAGAAGGTAAATACGTATTAGTTCGCTTAAAATCTGGTGAAGTTCGTATGATTCTATCAAGTTGCCGTGCTACAATCGGTCAAGTTGGTAATGAACAACATGAATTAATCAACATCGGTAAAGCTGGACGTTCAAGATGGAAAGGTATCCGTCCTACAGTTCGTGGTTCTGTAATGAACCCTAACGATCACCCACACGGTGGTGGTGAAGGTCGTACTTCAATCGGTCGTCCATCTCCAATGTCACCATGGGGTAAACCAACTCTTGGTAAGAAAACTCGTAAGAAGAAAAACCGTTCTAACAAACTTATCGTTCGTGGACGTAAAAAATAATAATAACTTACTCAAGTTAGCGGCCTAGCCGCTAACGTAGCAGTAAGAATGAGGGAGGCGCCATAATGGCTCGTAGTCTTAAAAAAGGACCTTTCATCGATGATCACTTAATGAAAAAAGTTGAAGCATTAGAGGAAGGCGGCAAAAAAACAGTAATCAAAACTTGGTCACGTCGCTCTACAATTTTCCCAAACTTTATTGGACACACTATCGCAGTATACGATGGTCGTAAACACGTACCTGTATACGTAACTGAAGATATGGTTGGACATAAATTAGGAGAATTCGCACCTACACGTACTTACAAAGGTCACGGTGCAGACGACAAGAAAACTAAACGCTAATTTCAGATAAGGAGGAATAACCATGGAAGCAAAAGCGGTTGCAAGAACAATCAGAATCGCACCTCGTAAAGTGAGATTAGTTTTAGATCTTATCAGAGGTAAAGAAGTAGCGGAAGCTATTGCTATTTTAAAATTAACAAATAAAGCATCATCACCAGTAGTTGAAAAGTTATTAATGTCAGCATTAGCAAATGCAGAACATAACTATGATATGAATATCGATACTTTAGTTGTTAAAGAAGCTTATGCAAACGAAGGACCAACTTTAAAACGTTTCCGTCCACGTGCACAAGGTCGTGCAAGTGCCATCAATAAACGTACAAGCCACATCACTATCGTTGTAGCTGATAAAGAAGTTAAAACTTCAAACACTGAAGCTCAAGAAGAAGCAAAATAATATATCTCATTAAGGAGGGAATACAGTGGGTCAAAAAATTAATCCAATCGGACTTCGTGTCGGAATTATTCGTGACTGGGATGCGAAATGGTTTGCAGAAAAAGATTTCGCAACTTTATTACATGAAGACTTAAAAGTTCGTAAATATATCGAAGAAAACTTAAAAGACGCTTCTGTTTCTCGTGTAGAAATCGAACGCGCAGCAAATCGCGTAAACATCGCTATCCACACTGGTAAACCTGGTATGGTTATCGGTAAAGGCGGTTCAGAAATTGAAAAATTACGTAACAACTTAAACAGCTTAACTGGTAAACGTGTTCACATTAACGTTGTAGAAGTTAAGAAAGTTGATATGGATGCAAGATTAGTAGCGGAAAACATTGCACGTCAATTAGAAAACCGTGTATCATTCCGTCGTGCTCAAAAACAAGCGATCCAACGTGCTATGAAGTTAGGTGCTAAAGGTATCAAGACTCAAGTATCAGGACGTTTAGGCGGCGCAGACATCGCGCGTGCTGAACAATATTCAGAAGGAACTGTTCCACTTCATACATTACGTGCTGACATCGATTATGCACATGCTGAAGCAGACACTACTTACGGTAAACTTGGTGTTAAAGTATGGATCTATCGTGGAGAAGTTCTTCCTACAAAGAAGTCTAGTGAAGGAGGAAAATAATAATGTTATTACCAAAACGTGTAAAATACCGTCGTCAACATAGACCTAAAACAACTGGTCGTTCAAAAGGCGGAAACGAAGTAACATTTGGTGAATATGGTTTACAAGCAACAACAGCTGCTTGGATCACTTCTCGTCAAATTGAATCAGCTCGTATTGCAATGACTCGTTACATGAAACGTGGCGGAAAAGTCTGGATTAAAATTTTCCCTCACACACCTTACACTAAAAAACCTTTAGAAGTACGTATGGGTTCTGGTAAAGGTGCAGTTGAAGGATGGGTAGCAGTAGTAAAACCTGGACGTATTATGTTTGAAATCGCGGGTGTACCTGAAGAAGTAGCACGCGAAGCATTACGTTTAGCATCTCACAAACTACCAGTGAAAACTAAGTTTGTAAAACGTGAAGAATTGGGTGGTGACACAAATGAAAGCTAAGGAAATTAGAGATTTAACCACTTCAGAAATTGAAACTAAAGTAAAGTCGCTTAAAGAGGAACTTTTCAACCTACGCTTTCAGTTAGCTACAGGTCAACTTGAAAATACAGCACGTATTCGCGAAGTTAAAAAATCAATCGCGCGTATGAAAACTGTTGTACGTGAAAGAGAAATCGAGCAACAAAAAACTGAACAAAAATAATTTTTGATAGGAGGGTACTCTTGTGAGCGAAAGAAACAATCGTAAAGTCTACACAGGTAAAGTTGTATCTGACAAAATGGATAAAACAATCACAGTTGTAGTAGAAACTTACAAAACACATTCTTTATACGGCAAACGTGTAAAGTATTCTAAAAAATACAAAGCACATGATGAAAACAATACAGCTAAAATGGGCGATATCGTTAAGATTATGGAAACACGTCCTTTATCAGCTACAAAACGCTTCCGTTTAGTAGAAGTTGTTGAAGAATCAGTAATCATTTAATAAGAAATTAGATAAAGGAGGTAACTCGAATGATCCAACAAGAATCACGCTTAAAAGTAGCAGATAACTCTGGTGCTCGTGAAGTATTAACTATTAAAGTATTAGGCGGATCTGGCCGTAAAACAGCTAACATTGGTGACGTAATCGTATGTACAGTTAAAAATGCTACACCAGGTGGCGTTGTTAAAAAGGGTGACGTTGTTAAAGCTGTTATCGTTCGTACTAAATCTGGTGTTCGTCGTAATGACGGTTCATACATCAAATTTGATGAGAACGCTTGTGTTATCATCCGTGATGACAAAGGACCTCGTGGAACACGTATCTTCGGACCTGTTGCACGTGAATTACGTGAAGGTAACTTCATGAAAATCGTATCATTAGCACCTGAAGTATTATAATAAACACTAATTAAGAGGAGGTGTCTACGACATGCATATTAAAAAAGGCGACAAAGTTATCGTTATCACAGGTAAAGATAAAGGTAAAACAGGAACTGTAATTGAAGCACTTCCTAAAAGAGATCGCGTAGTTGTTGAAGGTGTTAACATCGTAAAAAAACACCAAAAACCTACTCAAATGAATCCTGAAGGCGGCATCACAGAATTCGAAGCTGCAATTCATGTTTCAAATGTTATGTTATTAGATCCAAAGACAAACAAACCAACACGTGTTGGTACAAAGATAGAAGACGGTAAAAAAGTACGTGTAGCAAAGAAATCTGGAGAAATCATTAAATAATTATCTGGAAGGAGGTTCTCACATTGACACGTTTAAAAGAAAAATTCTTAAATGAAATCACTCCTGAAATGATGAAAAAGTTTGAATACTCATCAATCATGGAAGTGCCAAAAATTGAAAAAATCGTAGTAAACATGGGTATCGGTGATGCAGTTCAAAACTCTAAAGTTTTAGACTCAGCAGTTGAAGAACTACAAGCAATCACAGGTCAAAAACCAATGGTTACTAAAGCAAAAAAATCAATCGCAACATTCCGTTTACGTGAAGGTATGCCTATTGGGGCTAAAGTTACTTTACGTGGCGAAAGAATGTATGAATTCTTTGATAAATTAGTTAACGTTTCATTACCTCGTGTACGTGACTTCCGTGGTATTTCAAACAAAGCGTTTGATGGTCGCGGTAACTACACATTAGGTGTAAAAGAACAATTAATTTTCCCTGAAATCGATTATGATAAAGTAAGTAAAACACGTGGAATGGATATTGTTATCGTAACGACTGCTAACACTGACGAGGAAGCTCGTGAATTGTTAACACAATTCGGTATGCCATTTCAAAAGTAATCTCTAATATAAAAGGAGGCTAAATTTAGTGGCTAAAAAATCAATGATCGCTAAACAACAGCGTAAACAAAAGTTTAAAGTACAAGAATATACTCGTTGTGAACGTTGCGGACGTCCGCACTCAGTAATACGCAAATTCAAACTTTGCCGTATTTGTTTCCGTGAATTAGCTTATAAAGGTCAGATACCTGGCGTTAAAAAAGCAAGCTGGTAAAATTCAAACCTGAAAGGAGGATATTTTAAATGACTATGTCAGATCCAATCGCAGATATGCTAACTCGCGTACGTAACGCAAACATGGTACGTCACGAGAAATTAGAATTACCTGCATCAAACATCAAAAAAGAAATTGCTGAAATCCTTAAACGTGAAGGATTCGTAAAAAGTGTTGAATATATCGAAGATGACAAACAAGGTGTTATCCGTATGTTCTTAAAATACGGTGCTAACAACGAACGTGTTATCACTGGTTTAAAACGTATTTCAAAACCTGGTTTACGTGTTTACGCTAAAGCTGATGAATTACCAAAAGTCTTAAATGGTTTAGGTATTGCATTAGTTTCAACTTCTGAAGGTGTATTAACTGATAAAGAAGCGCGTCAACGTAATATTGGTGGAGAAGTATTAGCTTACATCTGGTAAGAATTAATTAAAGAAGGAGGTGCCGACAAATGAGTCGTGTTGGTAAAAAGATTATTGACATCCCAAGTGGTGTTGAAATTAAAATCGACGGTAATACTGTTACAGTTAAAGGACCTAAAGGTGAATTAACGCGTACATTTAACGAAGAAATGACATATAAATTAGAAGACAATACTTTAGAAGTAGTTCGTCCATCTGATTCTAAAGCTCATAAAACAATCCACGGAACTACTCGTGCTTTAATCGCAAACATGGTTGAAGGTGTTTCTAAAGGATTCGAAAAGAACTTAGAATTAATCGGGGTTGGTTACCGTGCACAAATGCAAGGTAAAAACTTAATCCTTAACGTTGGATACTCTCATCCTATCGAAATCGTGGCTGAAGAAGGCATTACTTTATCAGTAGATAAAAACACGAAAGTAAAAGTTGAAGGTATTTCTAAAGAGCGTGTTGGAGCAATTGCTTCAAACATCCGTGCTACTCGTCCACCAGAGCCTTACAAAGGTAAAGGGGTTCGTTACGAAGGCGAATATGTTCGTCGTAAAGAAGGTAAAACTGGTAAGTAATCTCTAAAATAGGAAAGGAGAATATTCATGATCACTAAAATCGATAAGAATAAAGTGCGTATGAAAAGACACGCTCGTGTACGTAGCAGATTAGCTGGAACTACTGAGCGTCCACGTTTAAACGTATATCGTTCAAACAAACACATCTATGCACAAGTGATTGATGACGTTAAAGGTGTAACTTTAGCTCAAGCATCAACACAAGATAAAAACTTAGGACTTGAAACAACTTCTAACGTAGAAGCTGCAGCTAAAGTTGGCGAAGCAGTAGCAAAGTTAGCAGTTGAAAAAGGCGTTAAAGCAGTTGTATTTGACCGTGGAGGATACTTATTCCATGGACGTGTGAAAGCATTAGCTGATGCAGCTCGTGAAAACGGTCTAGAATTTTAATAAAAGGAGGAACTCTTAATGCGTCGTGAAAAAGAAGTTAAAGAATTTGAAGAACGCGTAGTAACGATCAACCGTGTATCTAAAGTTGTTAAGGGTGGACGTCGTATGCGTTTCACTGCTTTAGTTGTTGTCGGTGACAAAAATGGTCGCGTTGGTTTCGGTACTGGTAAAGCTCAAGAAGTACCAGAAGCAATTAAGAAAGCAATTGAAGATGCTAAGAAAAACTTAATCACTGTTCCTCGTGTGAAAGGTACTACACCTCACGAAGTTACAGGAAGATTTGGTGCAGGAAGCGTATTAATTAAGCCGGCAGCACCTGGTACAGGAGTTATCGCTGGTGGACCAGTCCGTGCCGTGTTAGAATTAGCAGGTATTACTGACATTCTTTCTAAATCTTTAGGATCTAACACACCAATCAACATGGTTCGCGCTACTGTTGAAGGTTTAAAAGAACTTAAAGTTGCTGAAGATGTTGCAAAATTACGTGGTAAATCAGTCGAAGAATTATACAATTAAGGAGGGCATTCAAAATGGCTAAAATTCAAATCACCCTCACTCGTAGTATCATCGGTCGTCCTGAGACACAACGTAAAACTGTTAAAGCTCTTGGTTTAACTAAGATGCATTCATCAGTAGAAGTTGAAGACAACCCTGCGATTCGTGGGCAAATTAACAAAGTAAGTCACTTAGTGACAGTTAAAGAATTATAATATAATTATCAATAAAAGGAGGTGCCGAAATGAAATTACATGAAATGAAACCAGTTGAAGGTGCTCGTAAAGAACGCAACCGCGTTGGTCGTGGTATGGCTTCAGGTAATGGTAAAACAAGTGGTCGTGGACACAAAGGGCAAAAGGCTCGTTCAGGTGGAGGCGTACGCTTAGGTTTCGAAGGTGGACAATTACCTTTATTCCGTCGTTTACCAAAACGTGGATTTACTAACATCAACCGTAAAGACTATGCGATTGTTAACTTAGATCAATTAAATCGTTTCGAAGATGGTACAGAGATTACTCCAGCATTATTAATTGAAACAGGTGTTGTTTCTAACGAAAAATCTGGAATCAAAGTATTAGGAAACGGTGAATTATCTAAGAAATTAACAGTAAAAGCTCACAAATTCTCAGCTTCTGCTAAAGAAGCAATCGAAGGTAAGGGCGGAACAACTGAGGTGATCTAATGTTCAGAACATTTATCAATTTCTTTAGAACTAAAGAAATTCGTAGCAAGATCATGTTTACACTCGCAATGTTAATTATCTTTAAAATCGGAACTTATATTCCGGTGCCTGGTGTTAATCCATCAGCATTTGAAAGTCAAACCAACAAAGGTATCACTGACTTGTTCAATACCTTTGGTGGTGGTGCACTTAAAAACTTCTCAATACTCGCGATGGGGATTATGCCTTATATCACTGCATCAATCGTAGTTCAGTTATTACAGATGGATGTCGTCCCGAAATTTACTGAATGGTCAAAGCAAGGTGAAGTGGGTCGTAAAAAGCTAACACAGTTTACACGTTACTTCACGATTATACTGGCTTTCATTCAAGGGTTTGGTATGAGCTATAGTTTCAACAATATGCTTGGAGGTCAATTGATCACCAACTCAAACGTATGGAACTTCCTACTTATCGCTATTGTATTAACAGCTGGTACCGCATTCTTAATGTGGTTAGGAGAACAAATTACAGTCCGTGGTGTAGGTAATGGTATTTCAATTATTATCTTCGGTGGTATACTATCATCTATTCCATCATCATTAACTCAGTATTATCAACAACGTTTTGTAGGTGCTGATGACACGACGATGGCGATTATAGAAGCAATCGGAATATTGGTTGGTATGATTATCTTAACTGCAATCGCTGTATTCTTCTTACAAGCTATACGTAAGATTCCTATTCAATATGCAAAAAGAACAACGACAAATCGTTTAGCACCACAAGCTACTTTTTTACCTTTAAAAGTAAATTCAGCAGGTGTTATTCCAGTTATCTTCGCGATGGCATTCTTTATGCTACCTAAGACGTTACAGTTATTGTTCCCTAAAGCTGAGTGGGCGAAGACGTTAGCGACACATTCTGATCCGGCACAACCAATTGGTATGGTTGTTTATGTGATACTAATTATTTTATTTGCTTATTTTTATGCATTTGTGCAGGTTAATCCTGAACAAATGGCAGATAATTTAAGAAAGCAAGGTAGTTACGTACCAGGTATTCGTCCTGGTAAGAACACACAAAACTATATTACGAGAGTTCTTTATCGCTTAACTTTCGTTGGGTCAATTTTCTTAGCTGCAATTGCAGTATTACCTTTACTCGTTTCTGATTTCTTAAATCTACCACAGGCACTACGCATTGGTGGTACAAGTTTATTAATCGTAATCGGGGTAGCGTTAGAAACAATTGCACAATTAAAAGCTCAACTTGGTCAGCGTGAATATAGAGGATTCAAAAGACGTTAATGTCTGGAGGGCATTTTATGAATATCATTTTAATGGGCTTACCTGGAGCAGGTAAAGGAACTCAAGCGAGTGAAATTATTAAGAAATACCCGATTCCCCATATTTCTACTGGAGATATGTTTAGAGCTGCTATCAAGAACAACACCGAACTTGGACAAAAGGCAAAAAGCTTTATGGACAACGGTGAACTTGTTCCTGATGAAGTGACAATTGGTATCGTTCGTGAAAGATTATTAGAAGAAGATGCTAAGCGCGGATTTTTACTTGATGGTTTTCCAAGAACAGTTGAACAAGCTGTTGCATTGAATGACATGTTAGCAGAAGCTGATCGCAAGATTGAAGCAGTTGTTAATATTGACGTTCAAGAAGAAGAGCTGATGAATCGTCTGACAGGACGACGCATTTGTGAAACTTGTGGAACAACTTATCATTTAGTATTTAATCCACCTAAAGTAGAAGGTATCTGTGATATCGACGGTGGTAAATTATATCAACGTGCAGATGACAATCCTGAAACAGTTCGAAATCGTTTAGATGTTAATATCAAACAAACGAAACCACTTGTTGATTTTTACACTGAACAAGGTGTATTATTTAATATTGACGGTTCGAAAGATATTAAGGATGTTACTGCTGAAGTTGAAGCTGTTTTACAAAAGCTTTAATCGTTTACCTAGAATTCACCTCTTTGGTGAGATACAAGCGTGGATGTGATCAGTTTGAATCAAGCGAACATTGGTCAAATTGTCACGATAACTCGTGGCAAAGATAAAGGACTATATGGAGTAATTATTTCTATTATTGATCAACGATTTGTACTTGTTGCAGATGGAGATAAACGGAAGATGAAACATCCTAAGAAAAAGAACCTGTCGCATTTAATACTAAGTGATGTTATCTCACCTGAAATTAAATCGAGTATTTCTGAAACAGGTTTTGTAACAGACGCTAAATTACGTTACGTTTTGCAAAAATATACCGCTCGAATTTCGGAATCTTGATAAAAAGGGGGAATTTGATAATGGCTAAACAAGATGTAATTGAATTAGAAGGTACTGTACTTGATACTTTACCAAATGCAATGTTTAAAGTAGAATTAGAAAATGGTCATGAGATCTTAGCGCATGTTAGCGGTAAAATTCGTATGAACTATATCCGTATTCTACCTGGCGACAAAGTAACAGTAGAAATGAGTCCCTACGATTTAACTCGTGGACGCATTACGTATCGTTATAAATAATAAGAACTCCAATATTAAATTAGGAGGTAAGAAACATGAAAGTAAGACCATCAGTTAAACCCATTTGTGAAAAATGTAAAGTTATTCGCAGAAAAGGTAAAGTAATGGTAATTTGTGAAAATCCGAAACACAAACAAAAACAAGGATAAGAAAATGGAGGTGTAATAAATGGCACGTATCGCAGGTGTAGACGTACCACGTGAGAAACGCGTAGTTATCGCATTAACTTACATTTATGGTATTGGTAGAACTTCGGCACAAAAAATTCTAGCAGAAGCTAACGTTTCTGAAGATACTCGTGTGCGCGATTTAACAGAAGACGAGTTAGGTAGAATCCGTGAAAGCGTTGATGGATACAAAGTAGAAGGGGATCTTCGTCGTGAAGTGAACTTAAACATCAAACGTTTAATGGAGATTGCATCATATAGAGGTATTCGTCACCGTCGTGGTTTACCAACACGTGGACAAAATACTAAAAACAATGCACGTACTCGTAAAGGTCCAGTTAAGACTGTGGCTAACAAGAAGAAATAAAAAGTAAAGGAGTGAGCTAAATGGCACGTAAACAAGTATCACGTAAGCGTAGAGTGAAAAAGAATATTGAAAACGGTGTTGCACACATCCGTTCAACATTCAACAATACAATCGTAACAATTACTGATGAATTCGGTAATGCTTTATCATGGTCATCTGCTGGTGCATTAGGTTTCAGAGGTTCTCGTAAATCTACACCATTCGCAGCTCAAATGGCTTCAGAAACTGCTTCTAAAGCAGCAATGGAACATGGCTTAAAAACTGTAGAAGTAACTGTTAAAGGACCTGGTCAAGGTCGTGAAGCAGCAATTCGTGCGTTACAATCAGCTGGTTTAGAAATTACAGCAATTAAAGACGTTACTCCAGTTCCACATAACGGTTGTCGTCCACCGAAACGTCGTCGCGTATAATTTTCAATTAGTATCAAGGACACTTATAATAGTATATAGGACTAAAAAAATTATTCGACGTTGTTGAAGGAGGATATATAATGATTGAAATCGAAAAGCCTAGAATTGAGACAGTAGAAATTAGTGAAGATTCTAAATTCGGTAAATTCGTAGTTGAACCGTTAGAACGTGGTTATGGTACAACATTAGGAAACTCCTTACGTCGTATCTTATTATCTTCATTACCAGGTGCGGCTGTTAAGAACATTGAAATCGAAGGCGTATTACATGAATTTTCAGCGGTTGAAAACGTAGTTGAAGATGTTACATCAATTATCATGAACATTAAGAAGCTAGCGCTTAAAATCTATTCTGATGAAGATAAAACGTTAGAAATCGATGTTAAAGATGAAGGTGTCGTTACTGCTAAAGATATCATGCACGACAGCGATGTTGAAATTTTAAATCCAGATTTAAAAATCGCAACAGTATCTAAAGGTGGACACTTAAAAATGCGTTTAATTGCAAATGCAGGACGCGGTTACACTTTAGCTGAAGAAAATAACACAAGTGATTTACCAATTGGGGTTATTCCAGTTGATTCAATCTACACACCAGTTGAACGTGTAAACTACCAGGTAGAGAATACACGTGTGGGTCAAAGTACGAACTTTGACAAATTAACATTAGATGTATGGACTGACGGATCAATCACACCACAAGAAGCAATTTCTTTAGGTGCCAAGATTATGACAGAACATTTAAATATCTTCGTTGATTTAACTGATGAAGCACAAAATGCTGAAATCATGATTGAAAAAGAAGAAGATCACAAAGAAAAAGTTCTAGAGATGTCTATAGAAGAACTTGATTTATCAGTTCGTTCTTATAACTGTCTGAAACGTGCAGGTATTAATTCTGTTCAGGAATTAGCTGACAAATCAGAAGCTGATATGATGAAAGTTCGTAACTTAGGACGCAAGTCTTTAGAAGAAGTTAAGTTCAAATTAGAAGACTTAGGTCTTGGATTAAGAAAAGAAGACTGATAAAGGAGGTTACGATTCATGGGTTACAGAAAATTAGGACGTACGTCTGATCAACGTAAAGCAATGTTACGCGACTTAGCAACTTCTTTAATCGTTAACGAGCGTATCGAAACGACTGAAGCGCGTGCAAAAGAATTACGTAAAATCGTAGAAAAATTAATTACTTTAGGTAAACGTGGAGATTTACATGCGCGTCGTCAAGCAGCTACTGTATTACGTCGTGTTGAAATTTTAAACGAAGATGAAACTACGCAATTCGCAATTCAAAAATTATTCACTGATATCGCGCCACGTTACACTGAGCGTCAAGGTGGATACACTAGAACTATGAAAGTTGGACCACGTCGTGGAGACGGTTCAGAGATGGTAATCATCGAATTAGTTTAATCAGTAAATTATCAAGAATATGGATTCACTTATCTTACACATACACACACTTTAAGCAAATGAGTGCAACGATAATGTTTGCCACACACAGATATTGTCTAGCTCAGAGTAGCCTGCCAAATTGAATAACCACTTGCGTGAACTCAACTGGCAGGGTGCGCGCTTTTTTTCATTAAACCTGGCATCCCGGGTTTTTTGTTTTATATAGCTATTTTTTGTGTTAAATGTCTGATGGATGTTTAACAGAGAATATAGCATGTTATACTAATGAAAAAGATTCGAGGTGATAATATGCAGTCTGCTGTCGTAGTAAATCATTTATCTTATCGTTATGAAGATGGCCCATATGTACTGAACGATGTGTCCTTTACAATTGAACATGGAGAATGGATATCCATCGTAGGACATAATGGATCTGGAAAGTCGACGTTACTTAAACTTATGGGTGCAATCATGCCAATCACTGAAGGTGAAGTCTATATAAATGGTATCAATGTGACTGAAGATACATTTAGCGATGTTCATGAAAAGGTTGGAATCGTGTTTCAAAATCCAGATAATCAATTCGTTGGTGCAACTGTTGAAGATGACGTTGCGTTTGGACTGGAGAACTATGGTATTCCTTACGATGAAATGCATAAAAGCGTTTTGAATGCACTGAATGATGTCGATATGGGTGCATATTTAACACACGAACCCCATCACTTATCTGGCGGGCAGAAACAACGTGTTGCAATTGCAGGTGTCATTGCATTGAGTCCAAATATTATTATATTAGATGAAGCGACAAGTATGCTAGATCCTGAGGGCAGAATAGAAATATTAGAAGTGATTCGTAAATTACAACGTGAGAAGAACTTAACAGTTATACATATTACGCATCACCTAGAAGAAACGCTTCAGAGTGATCGTATATTGGTGATGAATAAAGGTTCACTTGTTTTATGTGGGACACCTGAAGAAATATATACCCATAGTGAGGCTTTAATCGATATAGGGCTTGACCTGCCATTTGAGATGAAACTGAATCGGTTGATTTTTAACGAAGATGTGTTTGTTACAGAAATGGAGCTGCTGAACAAATTATGACGATTACATTAAATAACTTAGGCTATTATTATTCAAAAGGGACTCCATTTGAAGTGCGTGCCCTCTATAATATCGATATGCATATTGAAGCACATATGTTTTATGGCATAATCGGCCACACAGGCTCTGGAAAGTCGACTGTTATTCAGCATTTCAATGCGCTCGTTAAGCCAACTGAAGGTAGTATTACGATAGATGGACTAACCATTACAGGTAAGACAAAGAATAAATACTTAAAACCGATCCGTAAGAAAGTTGGCATGGTCTTTCAATTTGCTGAACAGCAATTATTTGAAGAAACTGTGCTAAAAGATATTATGTTCGGACCGCTCAATTACGGAGTAGCACCAGAAGACGCTAAAGCACGTGCATACGAGCTTGTAAAACAATTTGGTATGGAAGAGTCCATATTAAATAAGAGCCCGTTTGAGCTCTCAGGAGGGCAAATGAGACGTATTGCGATAATGGGCGTGCTTGCAATGAATCCGGACGTGCTGATTCTTGATGAACCTACTGCGGGGCTCGACCCGAAAGGACAGCAGGAAATTATGGAGATGTTTCATCAATTACAGCGTGAATTAAACATTACTGTTATCCTTGTGACCCACCAGATGGAGCAGGCAGCCCGCTGTGATTATCTTTATGTTATGCATCAAGGCACTGTTGTTGAGGAAGGGACACCTGAAGCAATATTCAGCAAAGATCTATCATATTATGATATCCATCCACCACATATTGTTACTTTGCAACGACAAGTTGAAGCGAAACACAATATAAAGTTTCCGAAGCTTGCACTCAATATAGAAACGTTTGCAGATATGTATAAGGACTGGAGGGAATCCAATGCTTGATAAGATGATTCTCGGACGCTTTGTGCCTTTGCAGAGCTTTGTGCATCGGTTAGACCCGCGCATGAAGATGATCTTCGTCTTTATAATGATGATCTTAATTTTCTTGATGAATAACTGGCAGTCCTATGCAGTAGGCATTATCCTGATATTCATCATACTGAAGGCATCTAACTTATCGTTTATGTTTTTGTTCAACGGATTAAAACCAATACTATTCTTACTCATCTTTACATTGCTCATGCACGTCTTCTTAACAAAAGGAGGTGCGACACTCGTTGATTACGGCATCATTAACATTCAGTCACAAGGGGTAATAATGGGGATTATGATCAGTTTCCGCTTTATACTCATTGTCTTCTTAACGACGATTATGACACTGACAACGAGCCCGATTGCACTCACAGATGCAATAGAATCTATACTTAAACCGTTTAAGAGGCTGAAACTCCCGGTTCATGAACTGGCACTGATGATGAGTATTGCGCTGCGTTTTATACCGACACTTATGGATGAAACACAAAAAGTGATGAAAGCACAAATGTCACGTGGTAGTGATATGACAGCAGGAACGCTTAAAGAGCGTATCAAAGCGGTAATACCATTACTTGTACCACTCTTCGTGTCCGCATTCAAACGCGCAGAAGATTTAGCCATCGCAATGGAAGTGAGAGGGTATAAAGGGGATGTCGGTCGTACGAAATATCGTAAACTCGACTGGCATACATATGACACCTTGTCACTCTTAACACTCATACCGATAACATTACTCATCCTTTATTTAAAAAATTAGGAGCATATTATGGAACGCATATTATTACAACTACAATATAATGGTGCGAACTTTCAAGGATTTCAGATACAAAACGAAGGACGCACCGTACAATATGAGTTAGAACGCATATTAAAACGCATGCACAAACAATTTGTACGAATACACCCGTCATCACGTACGGACAAAGGTGTGCATGCGCGCATGCAATACGTCCACTTTGATACACCACTCTCAATCCCAGAATCAAAGTGGCAGCATGCCTTTAATTCCGCATTACCTGACGACATATACATTACACAAGTAACGAAGATCAGTGAACATTTCCATTCACGATACGACTGTATCGGCAAAGCATACCGCTATAAAGTATACGTATCAGAACACCGTAACGTGATGTATACAGGACAGATGACATACATTAAAACAAAGCTGGACGTTAACAAAATGAACGACGCAGCACAACATTTTCTTGGGACACATGACTTTACCTCATTCTGTTCAGCAAAGACAGAAATAGAGAATAAAGAACGCACACTTTACCGCTTTGAAGTAACTGAAACACATGAAGGCTATGATTTCTTAGTTATCGGAAGCGGCTTCCTCTACAACATGGTACGCATCATGGTGCAGTATTTAATCGACGTCGGCACAGGACAAAAAGATGGCGATAGTATACCTGCAATCATTCAGGCACAAGACCGAACAAAAGCAGGCAAGACCGCACCGGCAGAAGGACTCTACTTGGAGAAAATCTATCTCGACATTGAAACATTAAAGCAAGATATACCACAAGGTACAGCCACTATCTTTAAAAACCAGAAACATACGATGAACGACGAACAACTTTAACGAAAAATGAAAAATAAACACATAAATTATAGGAATACCATTGACAAACACCACCAAAATGTTATAAGATAAACAACGGTATTGTTTAATATCAACCACGACAATAAGCCCCGGAAACTTATTGTGTTACAGATATATAGACAGGATTTAGAGGGAACTTTTTTTATTTTAGGAGGAAAATATTATGCGTCAAACATTCATGGCAAACGAATCAAACATTGACCGCAAATGGTACGTAATTGATGCTGAAGGTAAGACTATGGGTCGCCTTTCATCTGAAGTTGCATCAATCTTACGCGGTAAACATAAACCAACATTCACACCACACGTTGACTGTGGAGATCACGTGATTTTAATCAACGCTGAGAAAATTTACTTATCAGGTAACAAACCAGAAGACAAAATTTACTACCGTCACTCAAATCACCCAGGCGGAATTAAATCAATCTCTGCTGGTGAATTACGCGAGAAAAACCCAGTGCGTTTAATGGAAACTTCAATCAAAGGTATGTTACCTAAAGGTTCTTTAGGAGACAAAATGTTCAAGAAGTTACACGTATATGCTGGAGCTGAGCATCCACATACAGCACAACAACCTGAAAACTACGAGTTACGTGGTTAATTAAGAGGAGGACAATACATTGGCACAAGTTGAATATAAAGGCACAGGCCGTCGTAAACATTCAGTAGCACGTGTTCGTTTAATTCCTGGTGAAGGAAACATCACTATCAATGGACGTGACGTACGTGACTACCTACCATTTGAATCATTAATTTTAGACTTAAACCAACCATTCGATATCACTGAAACTAAAGGTAACTACGATGTTTTAGTAAACGTTAATGGTGGAGGATTAACTGGTCAAGCACAAGCTATCCGTCATGGTATCTCACGTGCTTTATTAGAAGCAGATCCAGAATACCGTGGTTCATTAAAACGCGCGGGTATGTTAACACGTGACCCACGTATGAAAGAACGTAAAAAGCCAGGTCTTAAAGGCGCTCGTCGTTCACCACAGTTCTCAAAACGTTAATATCATTGTTATATCAACGTTTACAGCACTTCTCGAAATTATTCGAGAAGTGCTTTTTTATATGGTTTGTGCATGAATAATACCCCGTTAATACCCCTGGACTTAATAAGTTCATACTATATATTAAAAATTTATGTGATTTTGGAATTTTTCAGCTAACTTTTCTCTCGATGATTGTGTAATGTGTGTATAAATGTCCATTGTCGTCTTTATATCACTGTGACCTAATCTAGTTTGTACTTCTTTAAGTGTTGCACCTGATTCGAATAATAGCGAAGCATGGGTATGTCTGAAGCCATGAACGTGTATCTTATGAAGATCTGAATGACGTTTAAAGAATGCCTCTAATTTGTCATTAGGTGTCGATACACGCATGTACTTCATTTCATTTAGTCTAGTATGGTAAGTTGAAAAAATAGGTTGCTCTTTATCGCTAGCGACTGAAAAACCGTATTCCTCATATTGAAGTTTTTGTTCTTCTTTCCACTGTAAAAGTTTACTGATGGTTTGATTATCAATATCTATCCATCTTTGAGACTCACGTGTTTTAGGTGGTTGTAATACATGTTTATTGTTTACTTTTGCTAGAGTCTTTTTAACGTATAAATCTTTATTAACAAAGTTTATATCAGACCAATGTAAGGCAAGCACTTCACCTTTACGCATTCCAGTGAAAGCAAGTAGTCTAAAAAGACACGTATTCTGTGTTTTATTCTCTTCTTCAAGATAGATCATAAATTGTTTCAATTCTTCTTTAGTTAAAAATTTGCGAGATTGCTCAACAAATACTTTATCTTCTAATCGGCTTGGAAGAGTTATATATTCCATTGGATTCTTATCAATGAGTTCAAGTTTCATAGCATAATTGAAAACTAATCTTGCTTGAATGACATAATCATTAAAAGCTTTCATCTCTTTAGACCATTCATTTACTACTGTTTGGCAATATACACGAGAAATCTCTTTAATCGGGATTCGCCCGAATTTAGGCAATATCCTACTTTTAAATTTACTTTCTTTACTAGCTAATGTCGTTCCTCTAATCTCAGTTCTATGATTTTCAATCCACATTAAATAAACATCTTCATAAGTATACTTATGTATACTTTGGGTATTGTTTTCAAGTCCTTGAAGTTGTAATTTACGCAGTTCAATTTCTGCATCTCTTTTTTTACTAAACCGTCTTGTTGTTCTTTTCTTCTTACCAGTTACTTTGTCAATACCTAAATAAACATTGAACTGATAACGTTTTTCTCCATTTTTTAAAACTATTTCTTTAATTTTTGTCATTATTTTCCCTTCCTTATTTGCTGGCCGGCAGTAAGGGGTTAAATAGTGAAGTAGAGGATTACATTACTATCTTCATTAATTTCGATATTAAACAATCGATAGCTATAATTTCTAGAAGTAATATTAGGAAAAACTTTATATTTCCAGTATTTATATTGATTATCTCCAGAAAAATTACTGTGTTTAAAATCAATCAAAGAAATTTCGTAAGTATCATACATATCATAACTACTTAATTGGTTAGAGTAGAATTCTCTATTTATAGAATTTAATGATATAAATAACTCTTTATAGTTGATATAAAATTTATCATCTATTGTATAACTATTTTTACTTTTTAAAAAAAAGTTTGCAGTTAACGAGTATGCTAATGAAAAATAAAAGTTTTTATATAAGCTTAGTTGATAAAGTGTAAGTTTATCTAATTTGATAGGACTTTGATTGCATGGAATATCTATAGATAGAATATTAATGAAGACTTTTTTATCTCCGCCTATAGTTTCTAAAGTGTCAATATTATAATTTATAGACAAAGAATGACTATTGATTTCTTCTAGACCTATTTCAAATTCATCGGTTGTTATTTCTTTTTCATATTCAATAAATGAGTTCAATTTAAATTTGCAAGAATAGGAATTTGAAATATTATCATGTATCTGCTGTTCTATTGGTTCTAAGTTAAAGATTATAGGCGATAATTCAATAATTTCATGTAGATCAACATTTAAAGCACGTGAGATTTTTTCAAGAGTACCATAATGAACACTTTCTGTTTTTTGATTTTGAAAAAAACTTAAAGTTTTTGGATTTATATTTGTTAATTTACTTAACTCATTCAGAGTCATATTTCTTTCTTTTAGTAAATCTTTTAGCTTTACCTTTATCATATTCAAACCTCCTCTTGTAATATAATAGACTATTTTTACATTTAAGTAAATTTAGAATTACTTTTATATGATATTATTTGACATTATACTATTACTCATTTAATATTTACTTATAAGAAATATAAATATTACTTATAAGTAAATATTGAGGAGGTGATTATATGGATAAACAATTCTATATACCTTTAAAGTTAGAGGAATCTACATTGAAAGTTTTTGAAGATATCTTAAAAAATATTGCAAATAAAACTATTAAACAAATAGAAGAGGAAAAAAATATTCAAGTTTATATGAATAAAAAACAAGCAGCTGAGTATTTGGGAGTGAGTTTTAATACTTTGAAAAAATTTGTTGAAAATGGATTGCCCATAATTGAGGTTTCAGGCATCCAGATGATAAGGAAGAAAGATATTGATAACTTTATGGAATCAAATAAAAAATAAAATGGCCGGCAGTAAAAAAGAAAATAAAAAATGTCTGTTGTGTTGGAGCACAACAGACAAAATAATTTAAGAAAAGGTGATTTCTTTGTTCATTGATTATTATAACACCGATTATGATGAAATTAAAAATAAATTATATAAAAATGATAAAGGTAATGTTGTATCAAGCATTTATAATTTACAAGTTATATTCAACGAAGATCAGAATTTAAATGGATTGTTCGGAAAAGACGCACGAACAGAATCTATTATATTGTTAAAGAAAGCACCCTGGAATGAAAATAGAAGAGTTATAGAAAACATATTCGATTTTAAAAAAGATATAGGTTTATTAAATACTTATGTTCAATTCTATTATTCATTTAAAGATAAATCGATGTTAAAAGATTATGTAACACTGGAAGCTGTCAAAAATTATACGCATCCTATACAAACCTATCTCGACAGTTTGGAATGGGATGGGACAAAAAGATTAGAGACTTTGTTTATAAATTATTTACATGCAGAAGAGAATGAATTTATAAAATCAGTAACTAAAAAAACATTAATAGGTGCAGTAGCAAAAATTTTTAAACCTGGTCATGCTCATGATACTACAGTTATTTTTTCTGGGGAACAAGGGTGTGGCAAGTCACTAATATTAAAAAAGCTTGGAGGAAAATGGTTTAATGATAGTTTTGATTCATTCAAAGGTGACGAAGCTTATATTAAAATGTCAAAGTCATGGATTATTGAACTATCAGAACTAACAGCTTATAACAATTCAAATATTGAAAGAATTAAACAAGTATTAACATCAACTACTGATACTTATCGTGACAAATATGCAGGAGAAAGCAAAGGACATATTAGAGATTGTATTTTTTTTGGAACAACAAATGAAGAAACTTTTTTAAAAGATGAAACAGGAAACAGAAGATTTATTCCAATTAGAGTTGGTGTAAACCAAAATAAAAAATTTAATATCCACGACTTAACTCAGGAAATTGTGGATCAGGTTTGGGCAGAAGCTAAAGAATATTTTTTTGAAGGAGAGACAAATCATTTATCAGAAGAAGAAAAAAAGTATTTAGAAGAGTACCAAAAAGATTTTAAAGAAATTGATGAACTTGAAAATGAGATAGCAAGATATTTAATAATGAGAGTTCCATTAAATTGGGATACATTATCGCTTGAAGAAAAAAGAAAACATATAAAAGATTATGATGAAGTGACACATGAACTGAAATATTTAGTAAGAAGAGAAAAAGTTTCTGCTAAAGAGATTAGAGAAGTAATGCTAAAAGATGATAGATTGGAAAATAAATCTTATACTCAAAAGGTCAACTTAAGGCTAAAAAAATTATTAAATAGAACGACCACAGAAAAAGTTCATTATAAAAAATATTACGGACAGCAGCGAGGTTTCTATATTACTGAAGAAGACATTTTAAGATTGGAAAGAGAATATAAAATTTAACTTTCTAAAATTATTGTCCCAGTTGTCCCGAAATTTGGGACAAACGGGACAAAAAAATTAAAAACTTATTTTTTGAAAACATGAGCATAAGGAAAAACGACATCACTTATTATTTTGACAGTGTCAAAATGTGATGAACTCGGCAGTGCCGAGTTGTTTTTCTAAATGCTTAAGACACAGCAAGCATGTGAAGAAAGTATAATTAGAATATATGTACGGTGCTAAAGAGTATACGGCATAAATAAATATACCGAATAAAACAGTATACTTTTATTATATGTATAAATAGATAGGAGATGTAGTCATGACTAGAAAAACGATTAGAATTAGTGACCCATTAATAGAATATTTAATCAAAGAAATCAGTGATGATAAAAATATTTCTGAGAATAAATTAATAAATATCATATTAGAAAAGGCATTAATACATCAAAGATTTGATACGAAAGAACAAGAAGTTGAAGATCTTTTAAGAAATGTCGCTACAAGTAATAATAAATTAATTGAAGTAATTGAAAGACAGACGGAAGCAATTAACGGTTATACAAAAGAAATTAAGAAATTGTTGGAGGTATAAACATGGGAAGAAAAAGAACGTGGTATGTTGATGATATTCTTGATATAGAGTTACACAGAATAAAAACTGAACATAATTTTAGAAGTATGAACGAAGTGTTTAGATATTTAGTTTTTGAAAAAAAGAATGGAAATGAACAAGAAAACTCTATTAAAAAATTAAATATTATGGATAAAAATATTTGTATCTTAATTGAAATGATGACGATGCAATTAGATACTCATGGATTAGTTCCTAACTTTTCATACACAGAAAATTTGTCCACTTCTTATAATGCTGCTAAACAATTAGTAGAAAATGCAATAGAAGATAAAATGAGACTGAAAGCAGAGAATGAGTATTTTAATATTTAGGTTTAGTTATGAAAATGAATTACTGTATAATTAATGTAGTAATAAAGCGAGGGATTTTAATGGAAAAAATAATAAGGAATATAGCAAAGTGTAAAATTTGCGATGATGTAATTGAATCAAAGCACACACATGATTATGTTATGTGTAAATGTGGTGTAATCTTTTTAGATGGTGGTAAAGAGTATCAAAGATATGGATGGTGGCCAGAGAAAGTACAAGGAAAAAGTAGAGATGAAATAATTGATTTTAGTTTTTTAGAGTATGCAAAAGAATAAAATACAAATATGAGACATAATTTATAGAAGTGTTAAGAATTATAAGATTGACAAGACTTTCCGAAAAACAAATAATGATTTAAAAAACTGACTTTGTATAGTCAGTTTTTTATTTTTATTGATGTCTTTCTATGTGATAATTAAATAAAGATGTTTACGGAGGTATGACATGGAAAAACAAGAAAATTACAATGCATCTAGTTTTGATAATTTAATTAGACAAATTAATGAGACAGCACAAGATGTTCAAAGAGAACGTGGAACACTTTTTGAAAGATTAGTATTAGCCTATTTAAAAAACGAACCTACATATAAAAATCTTTATAAAAATGTATGGTTACTAAAGGATGTACCTTCAGAATTTAGTATTTCTAAAAAAGACTTAGGTGTAGATTTAGTTGCCGAACAACAAAATGGTGACCTAGTGGCTATACAAGCGAAATTTAATAAAGGGAAAATAGGTAAAAGTGAAATTAATTCTTTCGTCGCAGAACTTGGGTCAACATATTATACTAGAGGATTAATTATATCAACTGTTGACGAATGGAATAGTAATGCTAGAGCAACGATTGATAAAAATGAAAAAGGAATAGAGATAATTGGGTTATCAGATTTGAGAAACTCACAAATTAATTGGGCTGATTTCAGTTTTGAAAGACCAGAACAAACTACGGTCAAGCAACCGAAATCATTACGTCCATATCAGCTTGATGCTTTAGAAAGTGCTGTTAGCTACTTTAAAACTAAAGATCGTGGCCAGTTAATCATGGCACCAGGGACTGGTAAAACATTCACAAGTTTAAAAATAGCTGAAGCTTTATCTAAACAATCAAATCGACAATTTAAAGTTCTTTATTTAGTACCTAGTATTCAATTGCTTACGCAAACATTAAGAGGTTGGAATAACGATACTGAATACACTATGACGAGTATGGCAGTTACATCAGATAGAGATGCTTCAAGAGGTGATGATGGTACAGAAGATATTAAAGCTACAGATATTGGATACCCAGCCACAACCTCTAAAGATCAGTTGCTTAAAAACTGGAATGATGTTCAAGAAAAAGAATCAAGTACTGATTTGTTTGTCGTATTCAGCACATATCAAAGTATTGAAGTAATAGGTAAAGCACAAAAAGAAGGGTTTCCAGAGTTTGATTTAATTATTTCTGATGAAGCACATAGAACAACTGGTGCTCATGAAATGAATAAAGATGCTAGTGTATTTACAAAAGTTCATGACAATGAAAATGTAAAAGGAAAACTACGCATGTATCAAACAGCAACACCAAAGATTTACGGGGACAGTGCTAAGAAAAATGCTAAAGATAAGAGTATTTTACTTTCTTCAATGGATGATGAATCAAAATATGGTGAAGTTATTTATCGTATGGGTTTTGGACAAGCAGTGTCACGAGGTATATTAACTGATTATAAAGTAATGGTATTAGCTGTTGATGAAACAGCTATTCAAAGAGATATGCAACGTACGTTAGCTGATCCTGAAAATGGTTTGAATATTGATGATGTGGGTAGAATTATTGGTATTTGGAACGGTATGATGCGTAGAAATGGATATAAAAATCCGATTAAAAATAGTCCATATGATGGTGCCCCATTAGAAAGAGCGATTGCATTCACAAGAACAATCGAAGATTCTAAAAAAGTATCACATCAGTTTGAAGAAGTTGTTAATGAATATATTGGTGCAGACATTGAAGAACAATCTAAAAAGCTATCGATGAGACACGCAGATGGAACAATGAATGCATTACAAAAAGGTGAAGTATTGGATTGGTTAGCAGATCCAAATAAACCATCTGATGAAGCACGAATAGTTTCAAACGTACGATTCTTAACAGAAGGAATAGATGTACCAACATTAGATGCTGTTATTTTCTTAGCACCTAAAAAATCTCAAGTTGATATTGTACAAGCAGTTGGGCGTATTATGCGTAAATCTGAAAATAAAGATTATGGCTATATCATATTACCTATAGTTATCCCAGCAGGTGAAAAGCCAGAGACGATTTTAGATAACAATAAACACTATGAAGCAGTATGGCAAATAATCAATGCATTACGTTCTGTTGATGAACGATTTGAAGCAATGGTTGATAAAATAAACATAGCTAAGCCAAAACAGTTGAAAGTTATTGGGGTTGGAAGTGCACCTGATAAAGAAAATGACTTAGAAGATAATATTACAGATACTAATACACCAAAGTCTAAAGAGTTTGAACATACTCAATTAGAATTCCAATGGGATAAATACGAAAAAGCAATATTCGGAAAAATCGTTGAAAAAGTAGGAAATCGTAAATACTTAGAGAATTGGTCTGCTGATGTAGCAAAAATAGCTCAAAGACAAATTAGTTGGATAAAAACAAAATTAGAAGATAAAAATGATCCTATTTCAATAGAATTTAAAAAGTTTGTGTCTTCTCTACAACATAATATCAATGAAAGTATAGATGAAAATCAAGCTGCTGAAATGTTATCACAACATTTAATCACGAAACCTATTTTCGAAGCACTATTTAGTGAGTATAGTTTTGTAAATAACAATCCAGTATCTTCAGCTATGGAAAATATAGTTCAAGAATTAGAGAAAGCTGGTTTTGCGAAGGAACAAGAAAATCTTGCACCTTTATATGAGTCTGTAAAAATGAGAGCAGATGGTGTAGAGAAAGCAGAAGATAAACAAAAAATAATTGTAACGTTATATGATAAATTCTTTAAAACGGCATTTAATTCAACTACAAAAAAATTAGGTATTGTATTCACTCCTATAGAAGTGGTGGATTTTATAGTAAAGTCAGTTGATCTTGCATTGGAGAAACATTTTGGCAAAAATCTTGCAAGTGAGAGTGTTCATATATTAGATCCTTTCACAGGGACTGGGACATTTATTGTGAGAACCCTAGAATATTTAAAAGAACAAATGAAAAAAGGAGAAATTTCATTAGCGGATATTACACGTAAATTTACACAAGAATTACATGCAAATGAAATTGTATTGTTAAGTTATTATATTGCTGCAATTAATATTGAAGCAACATTTGATGATATCAATGGTGATGAACAAGGATATGCACCATTTGAAGGCATAGTATTAACAGATACATTTGAAAGTACTGTTGATGAAAATTCAATAGATGAATATTTTATTGGCAATGATGAAAGGCTTAAAAGACAATTAAAAGAAAATATTACAGCGATAATTGGTAACCCTCCCTATTCAGTAGGACAAGACTCGGAAAATGATAATAATCAAAATATCAAATATCCTATTTTAGAAGACAGAATTAAGGAAACTTATTCCAAATACTCTAAAGCGAAATTGAAGCAAGCATTGTATGATTCATATGTTCAAGCGATAAGATGGGCTACAGATAGAATAGGAAGCAAAGGAATTATCAGTTTTGTAACTAACGGAGCTTTTATTGATAATCAAAGTTTCGATGGATTTAGAAAATGTATTTATGAAGAATTTAACTATATTTATATTTATAATTTACGAGGTGATCAACGAACACAAGGTGAAAAGTCTAGAAAAGAAGGTGGGAAAATATTTGGTTCTGGAAGTAGAACACCAATAGCAATTACAGTTCTAGTTAAAGACGGAAGTGATGAACACGAAATCAAGTATTGTGATATAGGTGATTATCTTTCTACACAAGAAAAACTTGAAATCATTAAAAATAATAGTTCGATTGCTGGTGTGAAATGGAAAACAATTCAACCTGATGATAATAATGATTGGATAAATCAAAGAGATGAAAAATATCAAGATTATATTTCTCTGTACGAAAATGATGGAGAATCAATTTTTAATGATTATACACTGGGTATTCAGACGGGAAGAAATTGGTGGACAATTGGTTTTTCAAAAGATAATACAAAATACCATGCAGAGAAAATGATTGAAAACTTTAACAATGAAGTTCAAAGATTGAGTAATGATGAAGATAAAATTAATAAGTTAAATAATGATGAATCTTTTATAAAATGGTCAGATGTTTTAAAAAAGAAATTACAGAAGAATAATGTTATTCAAATAAAAGATGATAAAGAAAGCTATTTAAAACTTGTTACATTTAGACCTTTCACTAAAAAATGGATATATCTGCATAGAGATATTATTCACCGACCTAGACATTATGAAAAGATAGGTGATTTCCAAAAGATATTATTTACTAATGGTCCTGGGGCATCAAAAGACTTTTCAGCCTTAATGATTGATAGAATACCTGATTATGATTTGTTAGATAAAGGTAGAGGGTTTTATCAATTTACAGATGAGAACATTAAAAATAACTTTTCTAATATTAATGGAGCGAGTACAGATTCTCTCAAGTTAAATAAGGATGATGCATTCTATTATATTTACGCTTTATTGCACCATAACGAATATAAAAATAGATATAGTTCGGATTTAAATAAATCTTTGGCAAGAATCCCTATTGTTAAAGAAAAAAATAAATATATTGATATTGGACGTAAATTGTCAGAACTTCATATTAACTATGAAAATCAAATCCCTCTAAGTATAATTAATATAAAACAAACATCAGACAATTATTATGTTAATAAGATGAAATTTGATAAAAAAGACAAATCAGTGATTATTGTAAATGAAGATATTAAAGTGGAAAATATCCCTTTAGTTGCTTATGAGTATATAGTGAATGGTAGATCAGCTATTGAGTGGATTATGGATCAGTATCAAGTGAAAACAGATAAGAAGTCTGGGATTGTAGATGATCCTAATTTGTTTAGTAATGACCCTAAATACATATTGAATTTGTTACTTTCAGTTATAACAGTTAGTATGGAGACGCTAGATTTGTTAAATCAACTACCTAAATTTGAGTTAGATGAAATTTAGAAAATAAAATATGGATGGGACGATAAAAATGTGTGTTCTCCAACTGTATTTAGAGTTATTCAAATAATTATTATTGGAATTTAAAACTAGAGTCGTTTAATATAACAATAATTGCAATTAAAAATTAAATTTAAGATGTTTATGAGAGCAAACATTTAGGTGTATAGAAGTTAAAAATTATGAATATTCTCATTGAAAATTTTCATGATTTACTAATTAAATTGACTAAAAGAATAGGGGACTCAAATGAGATTTTTATTAGATAGTATTAATATAGAAAAATTTCGCAAACTTATAGAAATTGACGAAATACATTTTGGTTCTAAAATAACATTGTTTTCTGGTCAAAATGGAGTAGGAAAATCTAACTTACTTTCTATAATAAGTTCTTGTTCTGGAACGAACTCCAAAAGATTAAATGATGGTAGATTCCAACCTGAATTTTCAGACTATTTCAATATAAATGATGAAGAGCATTTTCCAGAATACAAATTATATATAAAATATAAGGTTAATGAAGATTTTATTACGAAACGTGTAAGTTTTAAAAATGATACAAAAACGAACAGAGGGATAAGAATAATACCAAGGACAAATGTATGGCCAACTGAAAAGGGAAATGTTAAACTTAAAGAGAAAGAAGCAAAGGAAAAATACAATGTTGGCCCAGCAGCAAGAATAACTATGCCAACTTTATACGTAAGTTTATCTAGAATATTCCCAATAGGTGAGACAGAAATAGAAACTACAGTATTGAAAAAGTCGACAAAAATAATACAAGGAAATTATAATTTAAAGTTTAAAGAATGGTATAATCATGTATTTCCGAACTCTATTTCTAATGATATAGAGCAAATGGAAGTTATAAAAAAAGAAAGTTCCAAAAGATCTGATTTTTATATGGAAATTAATAATACTCAATCAAATACACAATCAATAGGCCAAGATAATTTGAGAAATATAATTACTGCATTAGTTGACTTTTACGCACTTTCACAATCTGAAGAATATAATGGTGGTATTCTATGTATTGATGAAATTGATTCATCTTTACATCCATCCGCACAAATAAGATTAATAAGTTTACTCTCAGCTCTAGCTGATGATTTAAAGCTTCAAATATTAATAAGTTCCCATTCGTTAACAATAATTAAAGAAATTTTAATTATGCATAATAAAAATCCTAGTGAATATAAATTAGTATATTTAAAAGGTACTAGAACACCTATTGTGGCAACAATAAATAATTATGAAACTTTAAAAGCAGATTTATTTCAACAAACTAATCCTATACCTCCAGTTTTAAAGGTTTATTGTGAAGACAATATGACTCAAAAATTGATGGAATTATTAATTAATACCGCTATAAGTCTAAAAATCCCTGTTAAATTACCTAGATATAAAGTTATACCCGTTGAATTAGGAGAAGGACATCTCAAGAATCTTCCTAGTAAAGATTCTTATTTTAATTCAGTTCAGATAATATTAGATGGAGATGCTAAAACGAATAGTAAAATAAATATTAAGGAATTTATCGGAAATCCAGATCAAGTCAAAGGTTATAATCCAGTTAAAGTTAGAGAAAATATAGCATTTCTACCTAGTTACTTATCACCAGAATCTTATCTTTATTATATAATACATAAATTTGTTACTGAGGATATTACTTATTTAGATTTTTGGAGGGGACTGGAAGCAAATCCAGATACAACAAATTATACAAGTGATAAGATTATGGAAACTATATTATTAGATAGTGATAGTCTATCGACAGATGCAGTCAAGAAAAAATCTAATTTAATTATAGAATTTGCTGAAAAAAGTCAAATTTTAGAGTACTATTATAGTCTTGAGCAAAATATTGGAGAACTTAATGAATTTATATCGTGTTTACAAAAAAGTATGAATTACACCTATAAGATTATGCTATCTAAAAGATTTTAAAGAGAAAGGAGTAAAAAGATGCCAGTAACAGAATCACCATTTAGATATCCAGGAGGAAAGACTCAACTTTTGAAGTTTTTAGAACATACTCTAAAAATCAATAACATGGAAAAAGTTGTGTATTGTGAACCTTTTTCTGGTGGTTTTGGTGCAGGTCTTGGTTTATTACTTTCAAGAAAAGTTGATAAAGTTATTATTAATGATTATGATATGGGGATTTATAGCGTCTGGTACGCAATTTTAAATGATTTTGAAAAATTTAAAAAAAAAATTATTTCAATAGATATTTCAGTAAATGAATGGAAGAAACAGAAAGAAGCTTATAATATGCTTATTAACTCAGATAACTATTCTATTGAATTAGCAGTAGCAACTTTGTTTTTAAATAGAACAAATAGATCTGGTATTATCCAAGGTGGTCCGATAGGTGGAAATCAACAAAAATCAACGTATAAAATTGACTGTCGGTTCAATAAAGATAGTATTATGAAAAAGATTAATAATATTAATGAGAGAAAGAATGACATTACATTATACAATTTAGAAGCAAATACTTTAATTAATGACATATTATTGGAAGAAAATATCTATAGATTATTTACTTTTTTTGATCCGCCATATTTTAAACAAGGTAAGAATCTTTATACAAATTTTTTTAATTATGAAGATCATATTAAATTAAGAAATTATATTTCAATGATGGATGATTTTAAATGGATTACAACATATGATAAAACTGATGAGATAAGAGAATTATTTAAAGAATATCCTTGTTATGAATATAAAATTCAGTATTCAGCTAATAAAAAACGAAAAGAGACTGAATTATTATTTAGTAGCTCTATGACGAAAGTAGAGAGCAAAGATAAAGTTGTTTTTTGTGAATAATTACCACCGGCCAGCAGTCTATTTAGTTACCCTTTAGTTACCCCTGAGTGATATTTGATGCAATTTTATGAAATCGAAAAAAATAGGAAACCTTTAATATCAAGGCTTACGACAGTATATACAACTGTACGAAACCCTAAAGTTTTTTGAACGTAAGAAGCCAGGTCTTAAAGGCGCTCGTCGTTCACCACAGTTCTCAAAACGTTAATATCGTTGTTATATCAACGTTTACAGCACTTCTCGAAAATATTCGAGAAGTGCTTTTTTATATGTTTTTTTGTATTACATAATTGTAATGTTTGTGGGATAATATAGTATAAATAACTTTTTTAGGGGGAAAATTATGAAGACCGAAGAAGAATATATTATTAATAGTTTGATAAGTTAGTTAATCAAATTAATAAAGTTGATGGAGAAATTCAGCAAGAAAGAGGTACTTTATTTGAAAAACTAGTACTTGCTTATTTAAAAAACGAACCTACCTATATAAACCTTTATAAAAATGTATGCTTACTAAAAGATGTACCTTCAGAATTTAATATTTCAAAAAAGATTTAGGCGTAGATTTAGTTGCTGAACAACAAAATGGTGACTTAGTAGCTATACAAGGGAAATTTAATAAAGGAAAAATAGGTAAAAGTGAAATTAATTCTTTCGTCGCAGAACTTGAATCAACATATTATACTAGAAACTTAATTATATCAACTGTTGACGAGTGGAATAGCAATGCTAGAGCGACGATTGATAAGAATGATAAAGTAATAGAGATAATTGGGTTATTAGGTTTGAGAGATAATAATGTCGAAAAGACCTATTTTTTATAAATCAAAGTTATGGAAAGGTGCTATAAGGATGTATTTTTGTGAAAGAGAAAGATATGAACGCACATGACAAAGGAAATGAATCTTTAACACAAATAGAAAAACTTTGAAAAATAAGATTGGGTCTTTTAAAGGTAATAAATGCTCTATTTTTTATGAATTTACATGATAAAACTATTATTTTTTGAGAACTATTTTAATACATTGTAGTCATTTTTTTATCCATGATATATGTTAGAAAGAAATTATAATAAAAAATTAAGCTCACAGAAGTTAAAAAATTAGTTGAAGAATGATTATTGGTCGATGTATAAAATAGAATGGTTGGTCAGTCGGAAAATAAAGTTGTTAAAAAATACACCAATAAAATAAGTGAAAGATATATCATTATAGAAATCTAATACATATAAATAGCGCTATTGATTAGTACTCTATAAATGTTGGGAGGTAGCAATTATGAATAAAAATAAAACCTTAAATTGGAAAAATCAAAATATAGATAAAATAACAGTTGATAAAATAATTGAAAATATAAATACTGATTATTCATTTGGATACATTTACGGAATATATTCTGTTAATAAACAGAATGAAAAATATTGTATATATATAGGTAGAACCAACTCCTTATATGAAAGGATGTATGGCGGTGATGGACATCTTACGAACTTAATGAAGAAATGTCATCATAGTAAAAAATTAATGAATGCATTTTTAGATACAGACTATAAAATTGAAATTAAAGTGGTAGATCAAGTGAAGTATAAATTTGATTGTTATCAAAAAGATGTTCAAAGACTTTCTTCGAAAGAAAACTATTATATTGATAAATATCAAGAAAGAAATCAGTGTTTAGAGCAAGTTCCGGAAGGTAAAATAATGTCTATTTGTAAATGGAATCAGTTAAAAATAGAATATAGAGATTAACTATCGCACATTATTAAAACTATAATTTTAAGTAACCGCTTAGTTGTACAAATATATAATTATTTTCTGAGACTGTAATCAAAATATTGACATGGGAAATATAGATGTATATGAGTTATTTGAAATAAATATAGTATTATTTGTGCTCAAGTAATAAAATTATATAAATAGCAATGCCAGCCAGCAGTTTATTTAATTACCCTCTAGTTCCCTGAGTGATAATTGATGCAATTCTATGCAATCGAAAAAAATTAGAGAACCCTTAATATCAAGGTTTACGACAGTTTATACAATTGTACAAAATCCTAAAGTTTTTTAAATGTAAGAAGCCAGGTCTTAAAGGCGCTCGTCGTTCACCACAGTTCTCAAAACGTTAATATCGTTGTTATATCAACGTTTATAGCACTCTTTGGATTATTCCAAAGAGTGTTTTTTTGTATTTTTATAGAGGTATTTAGTTACCCTTAGAGGGACTATTTTGTTTGAAACCTGCTTAAAAATCAATGATATGAAGCTGTATGAAACCATATGAAATGACCTAGCTTTTCTCTGGGATTTGTACGTAAAAAGGATAGATTTTATAATAATCTATCCTTTTGAACGAGTACATTTAACTTTATTTTATTATAGTAAATAAATCTGTTTTTTTGTCATAATGATCTGTTATTTTGATAAAACTATCTATATAGTTCTTTTATACAATCAATATGTTCCATTAATTGATCAATTAATATGTAGGCGAAATTTCTATATTATCACCATAAATATTCAATTGAGATACTAGAAACGGAATCTCCTCTTTTGGAATATTAGGTTCTAATTCTCCCAAATTTGAATCAATCCAATTAATATCATTAAAATCTAAAATGGTTGAATTATGAGCTCTTAACGCTTTTTTATTTATTCTAATTTTAACAGTTACTTGATCATTTTTATAATTAGATTTTGGTTTTTAATAAATTCGTCTAAAGTTTTATCAAATTATACACTCATATGAAGAGTAAGCATCTTAAATAAGAGATTTATTGTAATTGAAGAAATGTTTAAAAGCACTTTGCCTAAAAATTAGGAAAGTGCTTTTATAGATTGAAAAGAAATGAAAATTCTAAATCTTAATAATTATTCAATGTCAATTTAACAATAATAATTATAGATAATGAAAAATTCAAATGTAAGTTATCGTTGAAATTCCTATTTTATTGAACATATAAAAATGTTTTAGCTTCTTTTAGAAATAAGAAAAAATTAGTAAGCACTAGTAAAATTAATATCCCAATGATTGTACATAATTTTTTTTATAATTGATCGTTGGAAATTGTCAGTGTTTAAAGACCATTCATAATATGACCTACTTGTTAAATCATTCCACAATTCCTGAGCAATTATTTTTTTATTTGCATCTTGAGGCAAATTTTCTTTTATACATTCGTCCAATATATTTTTAAAGTTTTCAAAACCAGGATACTTTGAAAAATCGTTTAATATATAGAAATATTCAGCATTGTATAACAAATTATTATTTCTATCATATGAATAAATCTTAGAATTTACTTTTGATATCAATTTTTTATGAACAGTCTGATATTTAGGGTCTACTTTCATAGTTCCATCGATGAGTATATAATGACCAATACAGCAATAAACGAAATAGTTTTCATTGTTTTTATCTAATATTTTACATAAATACTGCGGATTTATTTTTCTTTTTAAAATTTTCATAAAAGTAATTAAATCGGTCATATACTCAAGTGAATCTTCTTTATTTTTAATTACTCTAAAACAATTTTCAAAAATTAACTCTTCAATTATCACTTTTACTTTTTCATTAGCTAATAGATCATCAGGGGATTCTTGATTTGTTTTAAGAAACAATTTTAACATTACAGTTATGTAGCTGTTTGTACTATCCATATCAATGTATAAATTATAAATATTTGTGATAACTTCTATCATTTCTTTGGTAACTCTTAATTTTTGTGGATTAAAGTCTACTAAGTCTCTTACTACTTTGAGAAAGTATTTTACTATTCGTCCTTGAGACTCTGGATAGCTAATAATTATTTCTTCAATATTAGAATGAAAAAATTTCCAATCACTTCGAGTTCCTATATTTATGATTTTATTCTTATCACCATCTTTAGGTTCATACATTACTTTAGCCAGTTTAAAATTGTTGATTAGGTTCTTTAATTTTAAAATTGATGAATCATAATAATGAAACGGTGATTCTTGTAATAAAACCTTTGATTCATTAATATTTAGATTAAAATTGTTCAAAACTTCATTTAATATTTTCTTGATGTTTAAAATGTCTTCCTTATTATGAGCAAAAATATAATAATCGTCTACAAACCTATATATAGTATAATCTTTATTTAATGTTATTTGAAAATTTTCTTTTATTTTGTACTCAGTTTCTAAATCAATATGACTTAGAAGTATTTCAGCCATTACCCTTGAGAATTCATTTCCTACAATTATCCCATTGGTTTCATTATAATTAGTTATTTGCATTATCTTATCTGCTCTATGAGCAAAGCTATTACCAGATAGATATGCTTTTCCAATTTCTTTTGATCCTAAGATTGCCCAAGTAAATGAATGAGTATATATACTACCAAAGCATTTCTGGATATCAATTTTAAGTGAATATTTATATCTATGTTTAAGTCTATTAAAAGTGGGAGATTCCATCATTTCTCTAATAGATTTGAATTTATTGTAAGAAAAAAATGACGAATAATTTAAATCAGCTAAATCCTTTAAGGCATTTGAAACTTCTTTAGTAGCAAACTCATTTTTTAAACTTTGCAACTTCCACTCTGAATAATTTTTCATATCAATTTTAGTGTTATTAAGCTTGATTGGTGATCGTACACTAAAATTTGACTTCAAGCATTCAGAGATAATTCTCGATCTATATACTAATAAAAATTCAGTCACTTGTAACTGTGCTAAGGGATGTAATATACTGAGTTTCCTAAAATCATTGTTCCCTTTAGGTATATAATAATTTAATGGTATAGTATATTTCATTCTATAACTATTTTTTTTTGAATCTAACTTATCAAAATCATCATTAATTCTAAAATTGTAAAATTTAGTATATAAAGATCGATTTGAAAACATAAGGGGCAGGTCTTTAGGTAAAACTTCAGTTCGTAATATTAAATGTGGAATCATATTGAGCTCCCTAAATAAAAAATTGATGGAAATTTAGTTTAATTATATAATTAAATAACAGAATACGCTATTACCCTATATCCAAAAATATATTAATATTATTTGATCTTAGGGACACACATAAAGGATGTAATAAACTTACTTCCACAATAAGTTATTAAGTTCTTAATTAACTTATTTATGACTATCGGCATCTTGAGATAACCTAAAGTTATGTATTCTGTAATCTTAACGTATCTTTAATTTATAACCAATAAATTAAAGATACAAAGTTAGGATTAAAATTGTCGGAGGACATGAAATGATTAATTACACTAGACAAACAATCAATAATAGACAAGTTCTGATACCGAATGAAAAATCAAAAAAACACTTAAAAGAAATAAAAAGAGAAATAGAAGGTAAATATGGTATTCAACATATTTCAAGAAATGATATTATTGAGCAAATAATTGCGTTCTTTTTAACTAATAAAAATGGAGATGGATATGATTATACTTCTTATGAAGGGATAGATTGTGTTATATATAGGACGGACATTCAAAATTTTTTCCCTTCTATTAATACACATAAATTATATAAGAAAATATCTTCTTCCAATATTTTAAGTCAAACTACTGTAGATTTAATAAAGTATATTAATTTTTCAAAGAAAATTAAAGGAATCCCTTTAGGTTTTCCGCCCGCAAATGCTTTAGCTAATATATACTTAGAAGACTTTGAGAAAAATGTGAAGTTATTATTACAACCAAATTTATATTATCGTTTTGTAGACGATATGATAATTATTAAATATATAAAAAAGGGTACTAAAACTGATGTTTATCAAATGAATAACGTTATGATAAAAGAGTTAGAAAAATTATATTTAAAATTAAATGATTCAAAGACAGAAACAATTATATTAAATTTTTCTAAAAAGTTTTCCGATGATCCCCCTAGCTTTAAATATTTGGGCTATAAATTTATTTTCAATGATCAATTGTTGATTACAGTTGAAGAAAGTAAGATAAAAAAAATAAATTATAATTTAAAGCATCTATTTTATTGTTATAGATGTAGTGATAGAGACGAAAAAAATTTTTGGGTTTTATATTATAGGTTAAAAAATCTTCTGTATGGAGTTACGACAATTGATAAAAATGGGAATAAAAGAAGATTTGGCTTAGCATATAATTATAAACGTATAAATGACGAAATATGTTTATTTAATATTCTACTAAACTGCGAAAAAGAAATTAGAAGGTGTCCTATTTCAAAAAGACAAAAGTATATACTATTTTCTTTATTATCTGTCTTGGAAAATGGTGTTAAGGTTAAATATAATAAAGAAAATAGTCTTAATTTTTTACGAAACCGTTTTGATTATACTAGGCTTTCATTAAGACAGAAAAGTCAAATTGCTCAACGTCTTGATATTTCTAGTACTCAAGAAATTAATTCATCTAAAATATTTTATCATCTTCAATTTACATCTAATTAATATTTCTTCAACAATGATATTAGAAATGGAAAATCCAATTTTTCTTACTGATGGTATGAATTCATGTTGTGAATCTTATGTAAATATGAGTTTTAGGATAGGGAAATTATTATTTGATTTTGAGATTATTGTTTAAAGAATAGTATTGAATATTTTGGAGGGATTATAAATGATCAAATATCCAACGCTTAAAGATAATTTTACAATAGGTATTACTGCACCTTCTTCTGGTATCCCTGAGAATTGTCATCATTTTATGGACGAGATTAAAGAACGTTTTAAAGATGTAAACTTGATTATCGGTGATACGGTAATGACGCAATATAAAGCAAAATCAAGTCATATGAATAAGCGAGCTAAAGAACTTAATGAGTTTTTACAAAGAGAAGATATTGATATTATGATTCCTCCATGGGGCGGAGAACTTGCCATTGAAATAATAGATAAGATTGATTATGCTAATATTCAACCGAAATGGATAATGGGTTATTCGGATACGAGCCTTATCCTTCTTGCAATTACTTTGAATACTGGTATAGCGACAGCGCATGGCACGAATATTGTGGACTTACGTGGAAAATATTCAGACAAAACAACGAGTGCATGGGAACGTGTATTAAAACTTCAGAGGAATGAGGAAATAGTTCAATATTCATCTGATATGTTTCAGAACAGCTGGACGCATCATATTCCAACAGATTACATATTTAATTTTACTGAGCAGACAAAGTGGAAGTCATTAAGTGGAAACAATGTAAAGATTGAAGGACGTTTACTTGGAGGATGTATTGATGTCATCTCTCATATTGTAGGAACACCATATGGAGATGTGGATCGATTTAGAAATGAATACATAGGTGAAGAACCGGTATTATGGTATCTAGAAAACTGTGAGTCATCTTCAGTTACGTGTCGAAGAATGTTACTCCAGATGAAGTATGCGGGCTGGTTTGATAATGTAAGTGGTATTATCTTTGGGAGGACTCAAGTGGATGAAGCGGTGGATGGATATACAATGATTGATGTATATGAAGATATTGCCGATGAACTAGATATACCAATACTATATGACGTTGATTGTGGGCATCAACCTCCGCAAATTACTTTTATTAATGGTGCATACGGTATAGTTGAGTTTGATAATGGAAAAGGAAAGGTTACGCAGAAGTTTATCTAATTCAAGTCGAGATGACGTTAGGACTTTAGGTGTTACTTCTCTTGGTCCTGACAGTATCTAGCGTATTGGCGGTTTATGAATTTAAGGATTGATAATAAAGCCTATTATTGATGTCGAGATTAGTGCGAGTGGCTTGAAGATAGAACTAATTATACAGTTGCGAAAGAAGTATTTTTGAGATTAATTATTAATACTAGATAAAGTTTTGTCAGTAATGCGTTAAGATATCATTGCTTGTAATTAAATGAGAGAGGTGCGGTGTATATGAAGGTGGATATTGATGGTTTCAAGAATGAGGATGCCAAGGAGATAGTAGCACTTATTCATCGTGCCATGTTTGAGACGAATATCACAGACTACTCAAAAGAGGATTTAATTGAAGATGCAAAAGTAATTACTGAGGTTTCTGTCACGGAGCGTGCATCATGGACACACTTTTATGTATTTAGAGCCGATGATAAAATTGTCGGTACTGGTGCAATCGGTCCATATTGGGGTAGCGAAATAGAAAGCAGTTTTTTTACGATTTTTGTGTTGCCTGAATATCAGGGACAGGGTATAGGACATCTTATTATACACACCCTAGAGAGCGATGAATACTACAAGCGTGCTCATCGTATAGAAATTCCAGCTTCCATAACAGCTGTTCCTTTTTATGAGCGATACGGTTATGTATGTAAATGTGATAATAAGCAACCCGACGATGAGGGGATTGTTAGAATGGAGAAATATAGAAGTGATAATGTATAGATCTTGGGGTGGGTACTACTTTGTATAGTATTATAATGTCCTCTATATTTATTGCTCTAAAGAGTAGGGACTCAGATTGTTTTCTAATGATTTTAGTTATATAGGGGTTTTATAGATGGTTAGCTATCGGATGTTAATAGAGCCGTGATAGTTATTATGAGACGTATAAATGTTTTTAAACGTGAATAATTGGATATAGTAATAATAATAACTTAAAGGAGAGGTTCAGTATGTTTAACTATATGAACAACTTGTATATTGCCAAGGAAATGTACAATGCAGGTAAAGGGAAACTTCAAGGGAACGAAGATTTAGCTAAATTATTTGATGAGTTCGGTTATTCGGAAGAAATGATGAAAGTTGTCGGTGGTGTTGAGACAGCCGGTGCAACGTTACTTGCGCTATCTATCTTCAGCAAGAAGTTTAATCAGGCGGGGGCATTACTTGTAGAAGGTGTAATGCTTGGTGCAATCTATTCCCATCTAAAGGCGGGACATGGTTATGATGCAACAAAGAATGCACGTAATATTCTAGCTTTAAATACAACTTCATTGCTTACAAGCTTCAAAAAAGATAAATAAGCTTCAACTGACACCTCCTGAATCATTCAGGAGGTGTTTCTTTATGATTAATATGGTGCATTGAGGGAAGATACAAAGTATGAAATGCTTTAAATTTGAAGTGAAGGAGTAAATGATATGACAGTAGAAAAATTATTTGAACCGCTTGAATTAAGCAATGGTGTAACAATAAAGAATAGATTATATAAAGGAGCGATGAGTGAAGGTATGGCAGACGGTAACCATCGCCCGACAGAAGCACTTGTTAATGCCTATCAGCATTGGGCTGATGGAGGTATCGGTATGGCGCTTACCGGCAATGTTATGGTCGATCGTCGTTATCTTGGTGAGCCGGGGAATGTCGTTGTAGAAGATGAGCGAGATCTAGATATACTTAAGCGCTGGGCTGAAGCCGGTAAACGTAATAACAGCCATATCTGGATGCAGATTAATCATCCCGGTAAACAAAGTCCAAAGTCGGTATCTCAACAGCCTGTAGCTCCTAGTGCTATTCCCATTAATGGGGATGCCGGCAGTGGATTTAACCCACCACGTGAGATGACATTGAATGAGATTAAAGAGACGATAGAGCGCTTTGTAACTACTGCAGTAATCGCTAAGAAAGCAGGATTTACAGGTGTTCAGATACATGGGGCTCACGGTTATTTAGTGAGTCAGTTCTTATCAGCAAGGGATAACCGTCGCTTTGATGAATACGGGGGGACACTAGATAAACGAATGAAGTTCTTAGTGGAAATCTATACGGGTATGCGCGAGGCGTTAGGTGAAGAGTTTCCGATCAGCTTAAAGATCAATTCAACGGACTTTAGTGACAAAGGGTTCTCCCTAGAAGATTCTATCACTGTAATCAAGAAGATGGATGAACTCGGAATCGATCATATCGAAATTTCAGGTGGAGATTATGAGAAGCCGGAAATGATGGGTGACGGAGAAGTATACTTCCTGGACTATGCAAAGAAAGTAAGTGATATGGTAGAGGTGCCGATTTCTGTGATTGGAGGGTTCCGTAAGCAGCAAAGCATGATCGATGCCATCACAGAGACGAACGTATCAATGATCGGTATTGGACGTCCGCTTGTACTGAATCCTGAGCTTCCAAATCAGCTGCGTGAAGGAACGTATGAGGATGTTACTTTACCAAGACTGACGACCAAGGTTAAAACCCTGGATAAAATGATTGGAGGCTTTGTTGGCTTAGCGTACTACGAACAGCAAATCAGAAGATTAGGCAATAACCAGAAGCCTGTAGTGCATACGAATGCATGGAGTCCGCTATTTGAGCTCGCTAAGACACATGGTGCGAAGGCGTTTTCGAAAAGAAGAAGATAGATACAGAAGATTAAATTTATTATACCGGTTATAGATGGATCAGATGGGGTATGGACTAATACTATAGAATAGGAGGACGTTTAATGAAGGTACTATTAACAGGCGCTTCAGGTTATATCGGCGGAAATTTATTGGAACAATTGAAAGAAGACTATGACATTGTAGCTGCTTCAAGAAGTACAGATAATAAAGAAGATGAAAAGAACGTAACATGGAAGAAAGTGGATCTCTATGCACTTGAGGATATTGAAGAAGCTATGGAAGGCGTGCATACAGCAATTTATCTCGTGCACTCTATGATACCCTCTGCGAAATTAACTCAAGGTTCATTTATGGATATGGATGCAATATTAGCAGATAACTTTGGCCGTGCGGCGAAGAACAAAGGTGTGAAACATATCATCTTTATGAGTGGAATTATGCCGGACGAAGAGGATGAGAACTTATCAAATCACTTACATAGTCGTAAAGAATGTGAGAAGATTCTGGGCTCTTACGGTGTCCCTGTATCGACATTACGTGCAGGGCTGATTATTGGACCAAAGGGTTCTTCATTTCCGATTCTGAAGAAATTGACAAAACGATTGCCTGCGCTCGTGCTTCCGAAGTGGGCATATAGTAAAACAGCACCTGTTGCCTTAAAAGATGTAGTTAAAGGATTAGCAACATTAGTTAAGCGCGAACCGAAACAAAATGAACAGATTGATATCTATCATGAAGTAACGGATTACAAAGGAATGTTTGAAGCCACTGCATCAGCTATGAAGAAGAAATTACCTATGCTTGATGTACCGTTCATTCCAGTATGGATTACAAAGTTACCTGTCGCATTAATCGCTGGTGAATCTAAGGAACTTGTTTATCCATTAATTGATAGTCTCGTGCATGATATGACACCTTCTAAGAAGAATTATGTAGAAGGCATATCCAATGCACCGACACCGTTAAAAGAAAGTATTGAGACTGCTTTAAAAGATAGTGATGATGAGAAGAAAGGTAAGAAAAAAGCACCTTCTATTGCGAAACAGCTTCAAAAGAATGACGTTAAGTCTGTTCAACGTATTACGATCCCTTCAAGCTGGACGATTGAGCAAACGGCAAACTATTATGTTAACTGGTTATCACGTATCGGTTACTCATTTATCAATACTTCGATTGAAAATGAAGTATTGAATATTTCATTACCAATTTTCAAAGACCCTATCCTTATCCTGGAAAAATCACAAAAGAAATCATCAGAAGATAGGGTGTTGTTCTATATAAAAGGCGGTAAGTTTGCTAAGGTAAACGAAAGCAGCAGAGCACGACTTGAATTCAGACGTATCCTTGATACGAATGAGTGTATAATTGCAATCCACGAATATGAACCATCGCTACCTTGGTTTGTATACACAATTACTCAAGCACGTGTGCATTTGTTAGTGATGAAACTCTTTGGTCTTGAGACTAAGATTTTAGCGAAAACCTTGGATTCTAAGTATCTCGAAGATAAAACAATGACATTACAAGATAACTAAGATTTACACTCACCTTAAAGGTGAGTGTTTTTTTATTCATATCGTTAATTTAATAGGGTATATAATAACTAATAAACTTACTAGGAGGGAAACAATGAAGAAATATCAAGTAGTGATTCTCGGAGCAGGTGCAGGTGGGTTATCAAGTGCAAGCAGATTATTGAAGTCTGGTATAAAGGATATCGCTATCATCGATCATGCAGATCAACATGCTTATCAGCCAGCTTGGCCTCTCGTTGGTTCAGGTGAAGAGAAGAAGACACGTACAGTAAAAAGCATGTCACGTGTAATCCCTAAAACAATTGACCACATCCAGCAACGTGTTACTCGTATTCAGCCTGTAGAGCGTAAAGTGTATTTAGATAATGATGATTTTATTATGTACGAATATCTCGTCGTCGCACTTGGCATACAATTAGACTTTCAGGAGATAGAGGGACTTGAAGCGACGCTAGGCAGAAATGGTGTTACGACAAACTACCTCTATGATTATACAGATTATACCTATGAATTATTAAAGCAAACCAAGACAGGTAATGTAATAATAACGAAACCGAAATCAGTAATTAAAGGCGGAGTTGCTCCTGAAAATACATTGTTTACCTTTGATGAATTTATTCGTGATCAGAAAGATAATAAGGCACATCTTATTTTTAAATCAGGGAAAGACACATTATTTCCTGTGGAAAAATATAGACGATATATGGAGGAACATTTAAATAATAAGCATATTGAATATCAACTCAATCAAGAATTGATTAAGGTAGACGGTGACAAGAAAGAAGCGACATTTAAAGAATGGGCTACAGGAGAAACATATACATTACCTTTCTCTATGATTGTTGTAACACCACCTATGAGTGCGCCAGATGTTGTGAAAAATTCGACCTTAAGCGATGAACAAGGGTGGCTGGATGTTAATCCATTTACGCTACAACATGTTCGTCATCAAAATGTATTTGGTATCGGAGACTGTACGAATTTACCAACCATAAAGATGGGAGCGGCAGTAAGAAAACAGATGCCCGTACTTGTCAGTAATCTACTTTCACAGATAAAAGGCAAACAGTTAAAAGCGCATTATGATGGTTCCACAGCTTGTCCAATAGCAACAGAATATGGTCAGGCTTTTATAGCGGAATTTGGATATGATATGAAACCGAAGGAGTCTATGCCGATAGATCAAGGGAAGACGAATCCGTTATTATATCAAGTGAAGAAACGTGGGATACCATTGATGTACTGGAATGCCTTGTTGAAAGGCAAAGCATAATATTGAACCGAAAGATGACATAGAGAACCGACTCTGCGAGACAGAGTTGGTTTTTAATTTTGTATATAATTGTAAATTGATATTTATTGTTATCAGAAAATTAAGTATAATATGTATAAGAAGTGGCTACGAGACTATTAGAAATTATTAAAACGAATGAACCAGAGTTTTTTAATAATCTCGTGCATATGTTTTAGATGTGATTTAGAAAATTAACGGAGGTTCAGCATGCAGAGTTTCTGGGTTTATGTATTAATAACAATCGTGTTAATTGGTATAGGTATTGGTTATAGTGTCTATGACAGTATTCAACTGAAGCGTAAAGTAAAAACATTGTTTAACAAGCAGGCGACACTTTTCAAACAAAAAGGCAATCATATTATGTTTGATCATTATTATAAGCATATTAGTAAAGAAGAGGCACGATGTATTGATGATATTACATGGAATGATCTAAGTATGGATCAGTTATTTCATCGTATAAACTATCACTTTACATCTGTTGGTGAGGAATATACATATACGTTACTGCGTAATTTCCCGGGACATCATGTTGATGAAACAATGTTGAATAGGATTACTGAGGATGTAAGATATCGTGAGAAATTGTCATTTATATTAGCGAAGCTTGGTAGAAATGCGAATAATGATGCAAGCCGGTTTACAGTGCATTATCAGGAAAAAGAGCACTACAACAAGCTGATGATACTCGTAAGTTTCTTACCTATACTGAGTTTAGCTATGTTCTACTTCGGTGTTTCTATTGGTATATTCAGTGTAATCCTTGCAATGGGTGTCGTTATGGGGCTATCAGTAAAGTTTCAGTCGCAAAGTGATCTCGTTTATAACGATTTATTCTATGCAATTAAGATTATTGATACGGCAAACGAAATAATGAAGTTGAACGGCCGTAAATCAAATGATAGTAAGATGAAGTCCGTTAAGTGGATGAGCTATTTTATGTTAAATGATAATAAGAATGAAGGGAACATTGCGCTTACAATGATTAATGCGATTAAGCAGATGTTTTTAATTGATTATCATTTGTATCATCGCGCGCTTGCGATACTTCATAAGCATCAAGAAGATTTCGCTTCATATTTCAAAGTAGTAGGACAAGCAGATGCAAGTTATAGTACTGCTTTATGGCGAACAACATTACCATATTACGCTATTCCTGAAGCGGCTGAAGAAAAAGTGCTTGAAGCGGAGGAAGTGTATCACCCGTTACTTGATCGTGCTGTAGCGAATGATTTTAAGTATAAGCATTCTGTACTGTTAACAGGATCTAATGCCTCGGGGAAATCTACGTTTATGAAAACGATGGCGATAAATTTAGTAATGGCTCAAGGTCTGAATACATCGACAAGTGAAAGATTTGTGTATCAACCAGGAATCATAGCCACTTCAATGAATTTAGAAGATAGTTTAGCGAAAGGTGATAGTTACTTTATCGCAGAAATTAAATCAGTAAAGCGCCTCTTAGAAGTGCTTAAATTGACATTACCGACGTATATATTCATTGATGAAATATTGCGCGGAACGAATACGAAAGAACGCATTGCTTCAGCAACTGCAATACTAGACTATTTGAATTTACATCAAAACAGTTTATTATTTGCAGCGACACATGATATTGAATTAACTGAGATACTGACACACTTTGATTTTTATTACTTTAAAGAAACACTGACTGAAGATAATGATATAACATTTGACTATACAATCAGAAAAGGTGTTACAACGACTTCGAATGCAATAGAACTTATGCGTATTCACAATTATCCAGAAAGTATATATAACCAGGCAAAAACGCAGCTTAAACAATTAGAACAACTGAATGTAGGGACTTAAGCACCGGATAAGCGGTGCTTTTTATTATATATGTTAAAAATACTTTACATAATGTTAAGTATAATGTACATTAGTGGTGAGGTGAACAACATGCTAAAGTCTCATTTAAAGGAGTACCGCGCTAAATTTAATATAAATCAAAGTGAGTTAGCGAAAAGAGTTGGTGTAACAAGACAGACGATTGGTTTTATCGAAAAAGGTACGATTTCACCGTCTATCACGTTAGTGTTAAAGATTTGTCATGTATTTCAATGTAAAGTTGAAGATCTTTTTGAATTGGAGGATATTGAAGATGAATGAACAACAATTTAAAAGAATTTATCCGTTATTTAATCTAGTCTGTATTGTGTGTATTGGATTACTGATTATCCCACTGAGTATGGTTATGCGTTATACGATTAATGAAGGTGATGTATTGTTTTCTGTTCATATCAACCCATACAAGTATGGTGATATGTTTTTGTACTTTATCATTGCGACAGTGATAATTAATATGATATTGATGGCTGTAAGTACAATATTTCTCGTATGGGCAAAGAAAAAGTTTAGAAAAATTAATTTAGTTCCTGAGATTAATGATCACGATGAAGGAATGAGTTTTGTGACATATGAATCGATGAAACGTTCTTATACTTGGTTGAGCATACTGTTACCGTTATTTACAGCTGTTATATTTTTAGTTCCAGATAATTTTGTGACCAAACCCATTGTACTAGGTATATTGCTGTTTATGTCTGTAATTATGTGTTTAACGTATTATGTTAGAAATAGAAAGTTATTAAAGGATTAAAATAGAATTTTCAAAATATTCATTGACATCATTAAGATGTTTAATTATGATAGTAATCAATAAATAAAACAAAATATTTTAACTCTTATCCAGAGAGGTGGAGGGACAGGCCCTATGAAACCTCGGCAGCAGATTCTTAATGAACACTGTGCCAATTCCTGCAACGTAAGTTGTAAAGATGAGACGAGACTATACAGCGATTTATCCTGTGGACTTGTTCTTGTCCACGGGATTTTTTATTTGAGTTAAAAAATTAGGAGGAAACTATGCATGAGAAAAGTATTAGGTTTAATTAGTGCAGTCATATTATCTGCATCTTTAGCAGGCTGTAGCTCAACTGAAAAAGAAGAGGATAAGAAGATTGTTGTTGCAGCTTCCCCTGCACCGCATGGAGAAGTTGTTAAACATGCAGCGGTTGCGATGAAGAAAAAAGGATATGACGTAGAAGTTAAGATTGTCAATGACTATAAAGTACCGAATAAGTTACTGCAAGAAGGCGATGTTGATGCTAACTTATTCCAGCATGTGCCATACTTGAAAGCTGAGAAAAAGACGCATCATTATGATATTGAAGAAGTAGGGAAAGTGTTCACTACGCCTATGGGGGTTTATAGTAAGAAGTATAAGAACTTAGATGAAATTCCATCTGGCTCTGAAATCTTCGTATCAAGTAATCCGGCTGAAGAAGGGCGTTTCTTATCATTCTTTGTCAATAAAGGTGTGATTAAGCTGAAAAAAGGCGTAAAGATTGAAGATGCATACTTTACTGATATCGTTGAAAATAAAAAGAATCTAAAGTTTAATAACAAACAAAGCGCAGAATTCTTACCGAAGACGTATCGTAATGGTGAAGGGGCTGCAGTAATTATGAATTCTAACTACGCAATTGATAATGGGATTACACCGCATAAAGATGCCATCGCGTTAGAGGATGAATCTTCACCATTTGCAAATATTCTTGCTGTTAAAAAAGGCCATAAGAATGACAAGAAGTTTCAGGATTTGATTGAAGTACTTCAGTCTCAAGATATGAAAGATTATATTAATAAGGAATTCAACAAAGACGTCATTCCATATGGAGGGAAGTAGATGAAGCTAGGAATCATTGGTGTTGGACGTGTGGGCAGTCAAGTGCTGACTGACGTACAGTATTTGAACGTATTTAACGAGATTGTCTTGATTGATAGTGACGAAAATGTTGCGACTGGAGAGGCAATGGATCATTTGCACAGTCAAGGTATTGGTGTCACGAATCATATCAATATTTATGCGGGAACATATAAGGATTTAAAGGATGCGGATGTTATCGTTATAGCGGCCAGTACAAAGACAGATACATCAATTCCAGATCGCACTGCGCTAGCAAAGGCGAATACAGTGATTATTAAAGAAATCACTACACGTATCGGTGAAGTAACGACCGATGCCTTGCTTGTTATTATTTCCAATCCTGTCGATGCGATGACGTACATCGCTTCAAAGTATTATCCGGAGAGTAAAGTGATAGGTACTGGTACGTTATTAGAAACTTCACGTTTTAAAACTTTAATTGCAAATCATTACAACATTGACCCTAAAAGTGTTGAAGGGTTTGTGATAGGAGAGCATGGAGCACATGCTGTACCGCTCTGGAGTAAAACGCGTATTCATGGTATAGCGTTAGAGGAATATGAACAGCTTAGTGGTTACCATAAGATAGATAAAAAGGAGATAACTGAGGCGATTGATAGCGTGTCATTTGATGTATTCCATCAAAAAGGCTGGACCAATGCAGCGATATCAAAAATCACTGTATTGCTTATCAAATCGCTTGTGCTCAATGAGCGTTCAATTTTCCCATTATCAACGAGAAATGAGGATATAGCATATAGCTTACCAGTACTTGTGGGAAAGGAAGGCATCATCCAGAGATTGGATATTTCAATAGATAATCAAGAAGCACAGGATTTAACAACAGCTAAACAATTTATTAGAAATACAATAGAACAGCATTATAATTAAGACCTTGTAAAATTACAGGGTCTTTTTGTATGCATGTGGCTTCTAAGGATATTGGAAAAGGGATACGTAGTCATGATGCTAAACTGCTGATGAGAGCTGGCTTTATGTGAACGGCATAAAAGGTTAAAAGAATATTACATCTAATTAAAGAAAGAATTCCCAAGTCATTAGTCCATCAGAATGAAAGGATTTTTATTTTATTTAGTTTTAACTAATGATTAAAAATGTTTTGTGAGCACCATTCAGGGTAAATAATTAATGTAGAAAATGATGAGAATAATGAAATTATATTTTAGGAGTGGTGGAAATGAAATTTGTAAAAGTATTAGGCGCAACAACTTTAGCGGCTGCCATGTCGTTAGGTGCAGTGCAGGGCGAAGATGCCTTTGCTAAGCATTCAACAGCTGAAGTTCAGAAGCCTTACTATAAGTACTCTGGTTATACGAGCGGAAATGCCAAGTTTGTGCTGGATAAAGATTTCGTGCGTGCAGTTAAAGTAAATAACGTAACCGTAAATGGTTATAAAGTAGACCTTAAGCGTATGACTTCAGGAGTTTCAGGCACAGATTATACTAAGAAAGTTTATGATCAGAACTATACATTTTTTAAAGGGACTGATAAAAACCCATATACAGCGACTTTAGATGTGAATAACAATGAACTTAAATTCGATGATGTGAAGAAAGTGTACGGCAATGAATACCTTTTCAAAGGTAAGATGATATCTGGTAGTAATAAAGCGGTGCCTTCTAAAGTTGATGGTGTTTACATTTACAACTTGAATGGTAATAGTATACAGTTCCTCGTGGAAAAAGGTTATGTGAAAAAAGTAATATTGGGACATGTTGGCATGGCATAAAAAATTTGCGCTTCAGTTATGAAGCGCAAATTTTTTATGCCATGAATTGGTTCTACAGTTGTGTAAAAGTAATTATGTTATACTGTCAAAGTATCTTTTTTTGTAGGAGGAATTTATGATAGACACATTAAAACGTGAATGGCTTACACAGCCTTTACAAAATATATTAGCGGGTATCGTTGTTTCACTTGCACTGATACCTGAAGTGATTGCATTTAGCGTCATTGCAGGAGTAAATCCAATGGTGGGACTGTATGCTTCATTTGTTATAGCGGTAGTCATCGCCTTTACAGGTGGAAGAAGTGCCATGATTTCTGCAGCAGCAGGTGCAATTGCACTGCTCGTGTTCTCTTTAGTGAAAGAACATGGCGTAGATTATTTATTTGCAGCGACCATCCTGATGGGAATATTACAAGTCATCTTTGGAATATTTAAAGTAGGTAACTTACTCAAATATATACCGAATACAGTGATGATTGGATTCGTAGATTCCCTTGCAATACTCATCTTTACATCACAATTACAGCACATCTTTAATATTAGTGGTGTGACTTATATATTTACTGTGGCAACAATTATGATTGTATACGTCCTACCCAAATTTTTTACGAAAGTACCAGCACCACTCATTGCAGTCGTACTACTTACAGCAATTTCAATTATGATGCATGCTGATGTTAGGACAGTAGGTGATATTGGAGAAATTAAACGTGCGTTACCGCATTTGTTTATACCTGATGTGCCCTTCAATTTCGAAACGTTTAAGATTATCTTTCCGTACAGTTTATCGATGGCGGTCGTAGGTCTTGTAGAAAGTCTGCTGACGGCACGTATTGTAGATGATACATTGAAGAGTGACAGTGATAAGAATAAGGAATCACGTGGACAGGGCGTTGCTAACATCATTACAGGATTCTTCGGTGGTATCGGTGGATGTGCAATGATTGCACAAACTGTATTGAATTTGAAATCGGGTGGAACGACGAGATTATCATCGATTGCAGCGGGATCATCTCTTATGTTTTTAATAATTGTTCTTGGTGATTACGTCGTTCAGATCCCAATGAGTATTCTTGCAGGGATTATGGTTGTGGCTGCAATAAGTACATTTGATTTTGGGACATTCAAATTTTTGAAAAATGCAAGATGGATTGACATAATAGTAGTGTTAGTGACTATTACTTTAGTACTTATGACCCACAATTTAGCCATTGGTGTTATTGCCGGCAGTGTGCTGAACTTTGTATTTAACAGAAAAGAGGTGGCTTAAATGTATCAATCCGTTCTTATTGCGGTAGATGGATCACATAATAGTATGCGTGCAGCAGAAGAAGCGATAAAGCTCGATGCTAAGCATTATACGATTCTTTCCGTTATTACAGCAGAAGACTCAAAAGAAAGTGTATTGCATGGTACAGGAGATAGTGAATCAGATCGTAAAGAGGAACTGGAGGATATTATTGCAAAATTCTCTGGACATCACTTTAATGTGCTATTTGAACATGGTTATCCGAAAGAGAAGATTGTGGAGGTTGCGAATCATCATAATCATGATTTACTCGTTATCGGAACGCGAGGATTAAGTGGATTAAAAGAAGTCGTTATGGGTAGCGTAAGTCGTCATGTTGTTAAACATTCTGATATTAATGTACTTGTCGTAAAATAAAACAGGCGATTCCACTTGGAATCGCCTGTTTTATTTTAGTCTTTCAAGTTAAAGTGTTTAAACCCTTTATAAATTACAGGGAAAAATAAGAGTAAACCGACGATTCCCATAATAGGGAAGACTGTTGCGACAAGTTTTGAGAAACTGATAAACGTCATTAAAAATGTAATTATTGCAATAACAACAATTATGATATAGTAATTTCTGCTGTAGGGTTTCGTGATTCTCGAGATAAATGCATAGTTTAAACCAACGACCGTATTATAGATTACAGCAATCATTATTACCGAGAAGACAATTCCGATGGCTGGATGAATTTCCTGTGCAAGCAGTAAAGTGGGTAAGTCAACTTTTACGATATGTTGATACTCTGTAATAAGCCCTAAGTTAATTAACATTAATAATGCCATGATGATACTTCCACCCAATAAACCGCCATAGATTGCATGCGTTCCTTTTTTTAGCTGACCACCCATGACTGATAAGAAACTGAATGCTGCAGCAATCTGTAAACTAGAATAGTTAATTGCGTCAAACCACCATGGGTAGAGTCCTTTATTATCGGGGATGCTAATAATACCGTCAGAGATATTGAAGTCATGTTTCATCATATAAAAAATTGAAATAATCAATACAATCGCAATTAAGAATGGGGTTACCATACTGAGGACACGAATAATTTTATTGAACTGCATACATAACGTTAAGCTCACAAGTGCTATAAAGATTAAACCACTTAACCAAAATGGAATATTGAAACTTTCATTGATTGTACTTGCACCCCCGACACTCATTACGAGTGCCAGACCGAGCAAGAAGGCAGTAAGAATAAAATCAAAGATCAACGAAATTTGTTTTGGTAAAAAATATTTAATACTTGTAGCATGATTTTCACTTTTAACAACATGACCACCCTTCATGACAAACATACCACCTAAAGTAACGAGAAGGCCTGTCAATAGAATGCCCCATATACTATTGCTGCCATGTGACGTAAAAAATTGCAGTACTTCTTGTCCGGTAGCAAATCCTGCACCCACGACAACCCCTACAAATGCAAAAGCAACGACCAGTATTTCTTTAAAATCTTTCATAATAACCCCTTCCAGGATAAAAGCAAAATTTATCTATATAAAATTTTATGATAGCGTTCTTAAAAGGCGATATCCATGAGTTCATATTGTTTAAAGCGATTCCTTTAAACAGGAATCGCTTTAAATATTATTGATTTTCATATAATTTATTTAATGTGACATAGTTTATAACGACACATAGAATATCCATCGCTTCTTTCAGCTCTTCCACATTTAAAAATGATGGTGCAATACGGATAACGCTATCGTTAGGGTCTTTGCCATAAGGATGTGTCGCACCGGCTGGTGTAACTTTTAAACCGAGTACACTACACTTCTCTACAATTTCACTTGCACAATGATCCAATACCTCTATCGTGATAAAATAACCACCTTGAGGTTTGTTCCATTTACAAATTTCTGGTGAATACAGTTTCTTAGATAAGTATGTATCCACAACATCGAATTTCGGAGCCATAATTTCTTTATGTTTACGCATATGTTCAATCACACCATCTTTGTCTCCGAAAAACTTGACATGACGCAGCTGATTTAACTTATCATGTCCGATTGTTTGAACACCGAATAACGATAATAAGTACTTAATGTTTGTTTCACTTGTAGCAAGTGCTGAAATACCTGCACCAGGGAAAGTCATCTTAGAAGTAGACATAACCATTAAAGCACGCTCAGGATTACCGGCACTTTGACACGCATGAAGTAAGTTTTTCACTTTGATTACTTCTTCACCTAAGTGATGGTATCCGTAAGCATTGTCCCATATAATTCTAAAGTCATCAGCAGCTGTGTGCATGTTTGCCAGGCGCTCTACAGTTTCATCAGAATAGTTATACCCTTGGGGGTTCGAATAGAGCGGGACACACCACATACCTTTTATTGCAGGATCATCTTTTACTAGAGATTCAACCTGATCCATATCAGGGCCGTGATCTGTCATTGTTACAGGTATCATTTCGATGCCATATGACTCACAAATTGTAAAGTGACGATCATATCCTGGCACTGGACACAAAAATTTTACCTGTTGATCCTTCCAAGGTAGCGCATCTTCAGAAACTCCGTAGAACATGAACTTATTAACCATATCATGCATGAGATTCAAACTTGAATTGCCGCCAATATAAATCTCATTTTGAGACACATCGAATAAATCTGCAAATAATGCCTTTGCTTCTGGGATACCACCGGGAATACCATAGTTGAAGTATGATAAGTACGTATCAGCATCCTTGCTCTTTAATACATCGAGCATCTCGAATGATAAAGCCAGCTGTTCTCCTGATGGTTTTCCGCGCGTCATATCAATGTTGATATCCTCTTTCATCAATTGATCATATTGCGCACTATAACTTTGTAATGCTTCTTGAATGTTCGTCATGAATTAAACACTTCCAATCTGTATTATTACTGTCATTATAGAATATTTGACTGTTGATTTACAGTAAGATAAAAATAAAAATCCACCCCCAACAGATAGGGTGGATTTTTATCAAAAATTAACTCCAACAGAAAAAGTTAATTTTCTCTTTATATCAAAAGGAAATATGAAGAGCAATCTTCTTAGATTGCTTCTTTATATTAACATATTTTTAAATGTGTTTTATACATAAATACAAAGTGAGAAAATAAATTTTTATTAAATTAATGAAATATTCAGAAAAATAGTTGACAACATAAATAGTGATGTGTATAATTTCTAGTAATTCAATATTACAAAGCGATAAAAAGGAAAAGTAGATATCGGAATTTACACAGAGAGCTTCAGTTTGGTGAAATGAAGTTAAAGGAAAGTATTGAAAAATGGCCTTTTTTGCTACATGCTGAACGATAATTCTAGTAGGTTCTGTCGAGAGTAGGCACTCGTTATCATTGCCTGAGTATTACACATAATTAATGAAAATTTCTATAAATGTGCGTACTTGCTGAGGTATAGTTAGCGATAGCTATACGAATAAAGGTGGTACCGTGGGAGACCCCTCACCCTTTACTAAATTGTAAAGGAGTGAGGGTTTTTTTGGATTCTGATATGTATGACATGATACATAAGCCTTGGCAAATACAATATATAAACCACACATTTAGGAGGAATTTATTATGACAACTTTAAATACAGTACAACAACCATTATTTGATCACGTAGGGAGCTTTTTAAGACCGCAAACATTAAAGAAGGCACGTGAGCAATACTTAAATCAAGAAATTACATATGATGCATTGAAACAAGTAGAAGATCAAGAAATTAAAAAGCTGATCGATAAACTCGTATCATTAGGATATGAAACTGTAACAGATGGTGAATTTAGAAGAAGCTACTGGCATCTTGACTTTTTCTTTGGATTTAATGGAATAGAACAGCAATTACTCGGTCAAGGGTACGTCTTTAATAAATATGAAACAAGAAGTGATAGTGTGAAGTTTATCGGTAAGATTTCTGGAGAACACCATCCTTTTGTAGAACACTATAAATTTGTCAGGGACTATGCACCGAAACATGTGACGGTAAAACAGACAATCCCAGCTCCGGCACAGTTCTTAGTAGAACTGACACGCCCCGGTGTAAAAGAAACAGTAGATGAATATTATGTATCACGTGAAGCAGTCAAAGATGATATCGTTAAGGCATATACTACAGTAATACAAGAACTGTATGATGAAGGATTACGCGTGCTTCAACTAGATGACTGTTCTTGGGGCATTCATGTCTCTGAGGGCACATTAGAGAAGATACACGGTGACGGTAACAGCGAGAATCTGGATGTGGAAGCACTCAAAGAAGAGCTATTAGACATTAATAACCGTGTAATACACAATGCACCGAATGACCTTATCATCAATACACATGTATGCAGAGGGAATTACCGCTCAGACTTTGCGAGCACTGGTCCATACGATAAAGTTGCAGATCAACTCTTTGCGAAAGAAGACGTTGATGCGTATTATCTTGAATATGATACGGAACGCGCCGGAGGATTTGAACCACTTGCGAAAGTTTCTGGAGAAAAACACGTCGTACTCGGTCTGATTACTTCTAAGTTCCCAGAGTTAGAAGATAAAGCGGAAGTAATTGCACGTATTAAAGAGGCAAGTAAATATATTCCTTTAGAGCGACTAAGTCTAAGTACACAGTGTGGATTTGCTTCTACGGAAGAAGGCAACGAACTCACAGAAAGTGACCAGTGGGCGAAACTTGAACTTGTGAAAGAAATTGCGCTACAAGTTTGGGGCGATGGAGAAAATGAATTACCAGCATAACATATAAAAATAAAATGTTTAAATAGGAAATATGTGGGTAAAATATAGTATTACATGAAAGAAAGGTGATAATAATGACTAATGAAGGTAAATTTGAACAATTAAAAGGCAACGTACAAGAAACAGTTGGTAATGCGACTGGGAATAGAGAACTAGAGCAAGAAGGTAAAGAGAGTAAGATTTCTGGTAAAGTGAAAGAAGTATCAGAGAACGTACAGGATAAAGTCAACGAAGCAGTAGATAAATTCAAAAAGTAATCTCTAGCATTGAGGTAAATGTAGTCATACATTTACCTCAATTTTTTTGTGTATAATGATAATTAATACGAATCAGAGAGGTGAACGAAATTGTATACAATATATTTGGCTGGAGGATGCCTCTGGGGTGTGCAGGCGTTTTTGAAGACGGTACCTGGTGTAGCTAGAACTGAAGCGGGTAGAGCGAACGGCGAGACAGCAACATTAGACGGACACTATGATGGCTATGCTGAATGTGTGAAGACGATATGTGAAGATACACTAGCACTACATGAGCTGCTAGATGATTTCTTTCAGATTATGGATCCGTATAGCGTGAACAAGCAAGGGATTGATGAAGGTCCGAAATATAGAACGGGAATCTATAGTGAAGATGAAGTGTTATTACAAGCAGTAAGACGCTATATAAATTCACGAGAAGATAAAGAGAAGGTTGTTGTAGAAGTGCTGTCACTAAATAATTATATCCGTAGTGCAGACGAACATCAGGATTATCTGGACAGACATCCAGGTGACTATTGTCATGTACCGTTTAAGATGATGAGGAAATATAGATAATATAAGGAAGTTTAAAAGCTTGTTTAATGTCCAGATTAAACAAGCTTTACCTATTACAATATTAAGTTGTTTGTATCTAATTATTCATAATCAAATTCTACTGTACCAGTACCAATAGTCATTTTAACAAGAGATTTAGCATTGCTTTGTGGTAGATTGATTAAATCATTCAATTCAATGTCACCATTTTTTGTAGAGACATCAAAGTGAGTACTTTGCGGCTCGGTTGTATATTCAAAAGTACCATCACCCATGCCGATGTGTCCGTTAATATTGATATCTGAATTTAGTCCATACAATTCAATTGTTCCAGTTTTAATATTGATATCTGCTTGTTGTGAGTTAAAATTATTAAAACTAATATCGCCCATGCCGACTTTTATATTAGATTGATCACTTTTAAGTATATCTCCTTCTATCAAACCGATATCTGCATTCAATTCCAAATTTTTAGTTGAAAGATAATCTACATCAATCGTGCCCGCAAATGTTTTTGCCTTAAACGATTTTAACTTTTCTTTTGGTATTAATAATTTAATTTCTATTTCATCGAGATTTTTGTGATTACCAAATACAAAATTTTTCTTTCGATTTTTAGAATCGTTTTTTGTACTAAAATATAGAGTATTGTTATCTATTTTATATTGGTAATCCTCTTTTTTGCTGATGTTTTTGATTTTTAGTGATGCACGATGGTTTTTAGATTGTTCGACGGCAACAGTACCTTGACCTATATCTAAATCAATTGAATTAAAAGGTTGATTCAATGTTATTTGCTCACTATAGCCGTTTTGTTTTTTGGTAACGATTTCATCTTTCGTTAAAAACATCCCGGTTATTCCTATTATCAAGAGAAATATACCTAAAATTATCAGAAATTTTTTCATGATTAAGCTCCTTTTACCGTATTGATATTCCATTTTGCGTACTTCACAATTAATCTATTAGCATAGTGTGCAAAATAGTAAAGCCCAAGCGATAACAGAATACCGCAACCAACCATAGTTATTGTCATGGATATATCAAACAAAGTTACAGCATCAGCACCATTGATTAAATAATCTGCAACTAAAAATAACGGAGAAATGAGAAAGATAAATGCAAGAACAATCATACTAATCAAAAATGATAAATAAGTGAATAACGGCACTGACATAAAAAATATATTTAAAATTCCTAGTCCAATCGTAGCCATTACTGCGTTCATAACATTTGAAGTTGATGGATTTTGGGTTGCACGATCAACAATATATGTGGATTTTAATTCCTTTGCGATACGTTTTGGATCACCGAGCTCAGATGATATTGACTGCTCATCCTTTCCATCTAATAAACCATCTTCAAAATGTGCTTCATATTCAAACATTATTGATTGTTTTTCATTTTCGTCCAAACCATTTAAGTTACGATACAACGTATTTAAAAATTCCCTTCTATTCATTGTTGTCAGCTCCTTCTAATAATTGATTAACAGATGATTTTAACTCCATCCATTCTTCTGTTAAATGTTGTAAATGTAATCTTCCTGTCGAGGTGATAGTGTAATATTTACGCGCAGGTCCAGCAGATGTTTTTCCCATATAAGTGTCTAGCATTCCTTCGTTTACAAGCCTTCGAAGCATTGGGTAAAGCGTCCCGTCAGCAATAGATAGATGTTTAGAAATTGTTTGTGAAAGCTCATAGCCATATTGGTCACCCCTGCTAATTTCGTTCATAACAATGAGTTCTAACACACCTTTTTTTAGTTGAATATTCATATTCCAACTCCTAACTAATGAATATACCGATATAATTATTATAACTATATCGTATCATCTACTAGTGAATAATTCAATATAGTTCAGTGAAAAAAATCTAACATTATTATAAAATATATGAAGGGATAAAATATTAATCAGTGTGGTGATTTATATGTGTATATTTTGTGAAGGTATAAGTGAAAATCAAAAACTATTGGAAACTCAATATTTTTATGTGGTTTATGATATTGATCCAATTCAGTATGGACATTTATTGATCATATCAAATAATCATTTTGAAGATATTCGTGATTTGGAAGAAGACGTTTGCTTAGAATTGTTTAAAATTGAGAAATACTTAATTTCAATTTTAGAAGATGTATTTGAAGTGGAGGGTGTTACAATTGTAAGAAATAATGGTAATATTATGGATGAAGGATTACATTTTCATCAGCACATAATTCCCCGTTATGAGCGGGATGGATTTTGGGATAACGTTAAAACCAGTGGACGCAAGATTGACACAAGAAGTTTAAAAAATAAAATTCAAGAATATAAAAAGGTGATGAAATGATTGAATTTAGAAAGTTAACAATCAAAGATAAAATTGTTTTTGAAGAATATATGAGAGAGTGGAGCAATCTAGAAGAAATTATACCAACTGCTACAAACTATAAGCGTTATAATAGCTTTGAAGATATGATTGAAATATTTGAAATGAGAGAGTCTGGTCAAGAATGGGTGAAGAATACTACATTTTTTTACTTTATAGATGGTGTTATTATTGGTGCTGCTAATATTAGACATACTCTTACAAAGGACTTATTGAACACCGGTGGACATATCGGGTATGGTGTAGGCCGAAGTTATAGAGGGCAGGGCTATGCCACTAAAATTCTTCAGAAATCCCTTGCTTTTGCACGTTCTATTGGAATTGAGAAAGCTTTAATTACTTGTGATGAAGACAATATTGCTTCAAGCAGAGTAATCATAAAGAACGGAGGGTTAGAGGATAAACCATATTATCAGTCTAATGGTGTTAAAAGTAGACGATTTTGGATTGACATATAAGGTATCATGTTGACAATGCATGATACCTTTTTTAATGATTTGACATATACCATATAGGGGTATAAAATGAGGATGAAATGAAAGATACCCCCATACAGTATAGGAGATGATGATATGTCGGAGCACCAGCATATTGCGACACCGAGAGATCATGAAGAGAAAGAAAGGTTAATCAAGCGTTTAAAGCGTGTTGAAGGTCAAGTGCGCGGTATTCAGAAGATGATAGAAGAAGATCGTTATTGTATCGATATCCTCGTTCAGATAAGTGCGATTGAGTCAGCGATGAAACAGGTAGGTTATGCGATCACAGAGCGTCATATGAAGCATTGTGTGAGTGACGCGATTAAAGCAGGTGATGGGAACGATTCAATCGAAGAGTTGATGAAGGTATTGAAGCAGTTCAATAAATAAGGAGTGGATATGTATGGCGAAACAAGAAGTTACTTTACCGATAGAAGGGATGACGTGTGCAGCTTGTTCGAATCGTATTGAGAAAGTGCTGAATAAGATGGATGGTGTCGAAGCTCAGGTAAATTTAACGACAGAGCGAGCAACCGTTCATTATGATGAAGATAAATTGAGTTTGAGTGATATTTCTGAACGTATAGATAAGCTAGGATATCAAGTCCGTCCAGCACATGCAGAATTTGATATTACTGGTATGACGTGCGCGGCTTGTTCGAATCGTATTGAGAAGGTATTGAATAAACAGCCTGCTATACAGAATGCTACGGTGAACCTTTCTACTGAGGTTGCAACGGTCGATTATTATCCGGGAAATATGGATGAGTCTGATATTATTGAACGTATTAAGAAACTAGGATATGATGCAACGCTTAAGAGTGAGGAGCAGTCAGATCGTAAAGAAAATGAACTGCGACGTAAAAAGTATAAATTGATATTAGCAGCGGTACTGTCTCTGCCTCTACTACTTACGATGTTGACGCATCTGTTCGGAATTCATTTGCCGCATATCTTTATGAATCCGTGGTTTCAGTTTGCATTTGCGTTTCCAGTGCAATTTATTATTGGATGGCAGTTCTATACTGGTGCTTATAAAAGCTTGCGCAGTGGATCAGCAAATATGGATGTACTCGTGGCACTTGGAACAAGTGCAGCATTCTTCTATAGTTTATACGAGAGTATTAAATGGATGAGAGGTTTAACGAATGATCCGCACCTTTACTTCGAAACAAGTGCAGTATTGATTACATTAATATTGTTCGGTAAGTATCTGGAAGCACGTGCGAAATCACAGACAACAAATGCATTATCGAGTCTATTAAACTTACAGGCGAAAGATGCACGTGTTATGAGAGATGGCAAAGAGCAGATGGTAAGCATCGATGCATTGCAAGTAGGAGACCAAATCATTGTAAAGCCTGGCGAGAAAGTGCCGGTAGATGGTGTTATTATTAAAGGTAACTCTTCTGTTGATGAATCTATGTTAACTGGTGAATCGATTCCTGTTGAGAAGCATATGGGTGATAAGGTTATCGGTGCTACGATGAATAAGAATGGTAGTTTCACAATGGAAGCTAAGAAAGTCGGTAAAGATACTGCTTTGCAGTCAATCGTCAAGATAGTAGAATCAGCACAAGGTTCTAAAGCACCGATACAACGTATGGCAGATATTATATCTGGATATTTCGTCCCGATTGTTGTAGGTATCGCGATACTCACGTTTATCGTATGGATGTTATTTGTTAAGCAAGGGTTTGAAGCATCACTTGTTGCCGCGATATCAGTACTTGTTATTGCTTGCCCATGTGCATTAGGGCTCGCAACGCCGACATCTATTATGGTAGGAACAGGTCGAGCAGCAGAACGCGGCATTCTCTTTAAAGGTGGAGAACATCTGGAACGTACACACGAAATCGATACTATTGTCTTGGATAAGACTGGAACGATAACAAAAGGTGAACCTGAAGTAACAGATTTCACAGGAGACGATCGTGCACTTCAATATTTAGCAAGTAGTGAGCAGTCTTCAGAACATCCGCTAGCAAGTGCGATTGTAAAGTATGCTGAAGAACAAGCAGTATCGTTGAAAGAAGTATCACACTTTGAAGCGGTGCCAGGACACGGAATTCATACACAAATTGATGATGAAGATATATATGTTGGTAACCGCAAGCTGATGCAGCAGTATAATATTGAAATAGCAACATTTGAGCCCAATATGCAATTATTTGAAGCGCAAGGTAAAACTGCGATGATGATAGCTTATGAAGGTAAAGTGCAAGGTGTCGTTGCAGTCCAGGACACGGTGAAACCAAGTGCGAAGGATGCCATTGATGAACTGAAAGTGATGGGCATAGAAGTGATTATGTTAACCGGTGACAATACACGTACTGCTCAAGCAATTGCAAGTGAAGTTGGCATTGATGAAGTAATCGCTGAAGTCTTGCCGGAAGATAAAGCAGAGAAAGTTAAAGCATTGCAGGCACAAGGCAGAAAAGTAGCCATGGTGGGAGACGGAGTAAACGATGCGCCAGCGCTTGCATTAAGTGATATCGGAATTGCTATCGGTACGGGGACAGAAGTCGCGATAGAAGCGGCTGATGTGACGATACTAGGCGGGGAACTGACACTGATTCCAGAAGCCATTAAACTTAGCCATGCAACAATTCGAAATGTAAAACAAAACTTAGGATTTGCGTTTGGTTATAATGTTATCGGTATTCCATTTGCAGCATTAGGCTTATTAGCACCGTGGATTGCTGGTCTTGCTATGGCATTATCATCAGTAAGTGTTGTCAGTAACGCTCTAAGACTCAAATCTGTTAAAATTAAATAAAATAGAAGTAAAGGGGAGTCTATTATGGAAACAGTATTAAAAGTAAGTGGTATGACATGTGGACATTGTAAATCGGCTGTAGAAGGTGCGGCGAAAGAAGTCGCAGGCGTAAGTGGCGCAGCAGCAGATATTGAACAAGGACTTGCAACAATTACGCATGACGAATCAGTAAATATTGCTGATGTAAAACAATCCATTGAAGATCAAGGTTATGATGTGAAATAGGATGAACGGGTATCGATTGATACCCGTTTTTTTAATTTTGATTTTTTGTGAAAGTGATATATAATTTTAATTAGATATAAAAAATATACTAGGAGTGAGAGGATGAAAATAGAATTAGGGTTAACGTCATTCGGAGATAACGGTTCAATTCATACGATAGAGGGGAAACTGCCGGCCATTCCTGCAGATGAACGTATCAGAAATCTCGTTGAAGAAATACAGCTTGCTGATCAGCTGGGTCTTGATATCTATGGTCTTGGTGAGCATCATCGTGAAGACTATGCAGTATCAGACCCAGTGACGGTGCTTGCTGCAGCTGCAGGTTTAACGAAAGATATTAAATTAAGTTCTGCAGTAACTGTTCTGTCAAGTGATGATCCTGTACGTGTGTATCAGCGTTTTGCGACATTAGATGCGATTAGTAATGGACGTGCAGAGATTATGGCGGGGCGTGGGTCATTTATTGAATCATTTCCTTTGTTTGGTTACGATTTAAATGATTACAACGAATTATTCGATGAGAAGCTTGCATTATTATTAGAAGTAAATAAAAATGAAGTTGTTAATTGGCAAGGGCATCATCGACCTTCAATTGATAATAAGATTGTGGTGCCAAGAGCAGTACAAAAAGAATTGCCGATTCATATTGCCACGGGTGGTACACCAGAGTCATCCGCTCGAGCTGGTATGCTGGGGTTACCAATTACATATGCGATAATTGGAGGTAATCCTGAACGTTTCAAACATAATGTAGATGTTTATCGTCATGCATTGAATGCATCTGGTTTTGATGCAGATCGAGCATTTATTGCAACGCATTCGTGGGGGTATGTTGCAGCGACTGATGAAGAAGCCTTTGAAGCATATTATCCTTCTACGAAAGCGAGTCATGATCGTTTAGCAAGAGAACGAGGCTGGCCAATGTATTCTGAAGCGCAGTTTATGAATGAAATCGAGCACGGTGCCTTATATGTAGGTAGTCCAGAACGAGTCGCTCAAAAAATTATTAAAACTGTAGAAGCACTGAGTTTAAATCGCTTTATGCTACATTTACCTATAGGATCGATGAAACATGAACTGACGATGAATTCAATTCGTTTATACGGTGAAAAAGTTAAACCGATCGTAGATGAATATTTCAAAGATAAATAAGGAGGATATAATGACAATTCAGGCAGTGGCAGAATTTGCTCGAGAAATTGAAAAACTAAAAACAGTGAAGCGCAGAAGCGATACGCTGGACGGTCGATTTGAAAACAGTGCAGAGCATTCATGGCAAGCCGCCCTTATCGCTAATGAATTTGCTCCGTATTATCCAGAAAATATTGATATTTCAATGGTCACTCGAATGTTACTCGTACATGATTTAGGAGAAATATATGCAGGGGACACCTGGGTATTTGATGACGAAGGAAAGTCTGATGCATTTGAAAGAGAGAGGGATTCTTTAAGTAAGGTGATTGCGAGCCTGCCGCAAGCTTCTCAAGCTTCCATTCTTTCTTTATGGGAAACATTTGAACGTGGAGAAAGTCATGAAGCGAAGTACGCGCGAATTATAGATGCCCTTATCGCACTTATCAATTTACATGAAGTTAGTGAAGTGAATTATAATCCATACAATCTGACAAAAAGCCAGGTCGTGCGTAAAAAACAGTTTATCGGTAAAGATGCACCTGAAATCTGGGCATACGCACAAGACTTGATTCATCAATGTGTACAAAAAGGATTGTTAATCGATGAATAAACCGTAACAATTTGAGATAATAAAGTATACATTGATAAAGGTGGAAGTGAAATGAGAATTATTGTATATTGCGGTGCAAGTGAAGGGAATGAAGCCATCTATCTAGAAAATGCGAGAACATTAGGTAAGTGGATTGCTGATAATCACCATTCCCTTGTATATGGTGGAGGAAATGTAGGATTAATGGGAGAAGTTGCAAATACTGTGCTCGAACATGATGGACGTGTAGTTGGTGTCATTCCAAAGTTTCTAGCTGATAGAGAAATTGCACATAACGGTTTGACGGATTTAATCGTAGTAGATAACATGTCCGAACGAAAGAATAAAATTCTTGAAATAGGAGATGTTTGTATCGCATTACCAGGAGGACCCGGCACGCTAGAAGAAATTAGTGAAGTCGTTTCATGGTCACGTATTGGACAAAATGACAGACCTTGCATTTTATATAATGAGAGTGGGTATTATGACCTTTTAGAAGCATTTTATGACAATATGGTCGATAAAGGTTTTCTGACACAAGCAGATAGAGACAACGTATATTTTGTTAAAAGTATTGAAGTATTAAATGAAGTGATAGAAAACTATAGAGAACCTGAAATAAGAATATATAAAAAATAAGATCCAGAGCTGGATCTTATTTTTTATGCTTCAGTTTGTTCCACAACTGCGTGCTTGTCATTAAAGATATTACGGTTAAATGTTCCGAGCATACGAGAAGTTACCGTACCACTTAGCATACTGCCATTTACATTTAGTGCAGTACGTCCCATATCAATCAATGGTTCAACAGTAATTAATACACCCGCAAGTGCGATAGGTAATCCCATAGATGAAAGCACAATAATCGCTGCAAACGTTGCACCACCACCAACACCTGCAACACCGAATGAACTAATTGCGGTAATCACTGCGAGTTGAATGATAAATTCAGGTGACAGTGGGTTAATACCTACAGTTGGTGCAATCATCACTGCAAGCATCGCTGGATAAATTCCTGCACATCCATTTTGTCCCATCGTTGCACCGAATGATGCTGACATATTCGCAGTTGCATCATCCACTCCAAGTGCATTTTTCTGTGCAGAAATGTTAAGTGGAATTGCACCAGCACTAGAACGAGAAGTGAAGGCGAAGATTAAGGTCGGAATAACTTTTTTAAGATATGTAATTGGGTTTAATCCAAATACAGCTACAAGAACGAGATGAATAATGAACATCGTAATAAGTGCAGCATATGAAGCAAGTACAAATTTCCCAAGCTCCATAATGCCAGCAAAGTTTGTGCTGGCAATCATATTTGCCATAAGCGCAAGCACCCCGAATGGAGTTAAACGTAAGATGATTGTGACAAGGCGCATAACAACAGCAAATATAGCATCCACCATCTTTGTAAACATTTCCGCATGTTCAGGCTGTTTGCGACGTACGCCAAGCACAGCAACACCTACTAAGAATGAAAAGATAACAACAGAGATAACTGAAGTCGGACGTCCACCCGTCATATCCATAAAGATATTTGACGGAATGAAATTCACGATACGTTGAGGCATCGTTTTTTGTTCCATCGTATCAAATTTCTGCTGAATCTCTGTACCACGCATTTTTTGATCTTGTCCAATATGAATTTGATCTGCATTTAAATCAAAGAGTAGTGCGGATCCGATACCAATAAGTGCAGCGACTAATGTCGTCGTGATTAAAGTTCCGATAACCCATGCTGCCATCTTACCTAAACGGTCTGCGGCATCTAAGTTGATAATCGAGCGAATAATTGACACCATGACTAGCGGTACGACGATAACCATAAGTAGTTGAACATATCCGCTACCGATAATTGAATACCAGTCGAGCGTATTTTCAGTTATCTTGCTGCCAGATCCATAGGCAACTTGAAGAAAAATTCCGAGAAGAATCCCGAGTGCCATACCAGTAAACACACGCTTTGAAAATGAAATGTGTTTCTTATGCATTAGAATTAGTAATCCTATAAGAATACTAAGAATTAAGACGTTAAAAAAAGTTAACCAGTTTTCCATCTGATTAAATACCTCCGAAATATTATTTTGTAGACTTTACTACTTTACAATGGAAAGTAATATATTTCAAGAGTAGAATTGAAAATGAATATAATAAACAGAGGTGGCGAACAATGATGAAGTTCGCCACCTAGGTAGTGGGAACTAGTTATTTATCGTTGTATGTGGCGAACAAAGATGAAGTCCGCCACCTAGGTAGTGGGAACTAGATATTTATCGTTGTATGTGGCGAACAAAGGTAAAGTCCGCCACCTAGGTAGTGAGAACTAGATGTTTATCGCTGTATGTGGCGAACAAAGGTAAAGTCCGCCACCTAGGTAGTGGGAACAAGGTATTTATCGCTGTATGTGACGAACAAAGGTAAAGTCCGCCACCTAGGTAGTGAGAACAAGATGTTTATCGCTGTATGTGGCGAACAAAGGTAAAGTTCGCCACCTAGGTAGTGGGAACTAGATGTTTATCGCTGTATGTGACGAACAAAGGCAAAGTCCGCCACCTAGGTAGTGGGAACTAGATGTTTATCGCTGTATGTGGCGAACAAAGGCAAAGTCCGCCACCTACACCTCAGTCATTTACCCAGACAATTTTATAAGTATATTCATCATGCTTTTCTTTCAATATAAATGATGCATGTTCAGAAGCGATATAAGCTTTTCCACATGTTTTACCTATCGATGCATAGTTTTTGCTCATAATTTTCTTGATTGTCGTTTTTCCTATACCTGTGAAGTCAACAATTTCAGATGTTTTTACATGACTTTGTTTAAGAAGTGCTATGGTATCGAATGCGATGTGTACAGCTTCTTGCTTTGAAACACGTCTGCCACATTCACAAATAATACGTCGTTCTTTATTTTGAAACGATCTTAAAAAATTTTTACAAGAAGGACACTTTATTCCTTTCTTCATATCCTGGAAAGGATAGTAGTATATTCTTTCATGTTTGCTGTCTTTTTTATGGAATTTAGAAAGCGTCGTCAAAGCACTAATATCAACATCATTTGGTGGTTTAATGAGCGCATTTACAATACGGTCGATATCCTTATGAAAAATAATATGTGAATGACCATTAAATCCTGTAACAATAAAGTCCGGATTAATAAACACGGCATAGCTTAATATTTTATAGTCCAGATTATGTTTCATGCAAAACTGCTTCAATTTAATATGCGCTCCCTTAAATTGTGATATAGGATCCTTAATAACATAGTTCTGTTCACTGATAAAGTTGTTATCAATAAATGAATAATGCCCAGAAAAATTTTTAATATCAAAATGAAATAGATAACCATCATGAATCACAAGAAAATCATATTGAACTTCACCGTGATAATCTAACCTCAGATCCCATAACTTTGTACCACCGCAATTTTTAATACGTTCGTAAAACTGCTTTTCTCCTATATAGCCAGAATATAAACGTTTATATTGTGCTTCATCGAAATCGTCTAAGGTTATTCGACCTTGCACTTCAAATAAATATTTGACATAAGAGCTTGGCTCATAAGTTTTTACAAACATTTCGTCACCTCTACTTTAATATATACCGATAAAACAAGGGTGACAAATTACAATTTTGAAAATATTATTTATTTTGTGTAATGCAAAATCGTTTCGCTTAAACGTTCGCAACTTCCTTCAACACGGTCGTTATAGTACTGTGCAAATCGCTCATCCTGCACATAAAGTGATGCCATATTTCTATGATATTCAGTGCTATACATCCCGCTCATTATTTCAAGCCACGACTTATGATATTCAAAAATCTCTTGTCCGTACAGTACTTCATTCTCTTTCAGTTTTTCTTCTTTAAATGCTTCAAGCTTCTGTTGTTCCGTCATTTGAATCTCTCCTTTAATTAAATTACACCTTTACGCAACGTTAAGGTCAACAGTTGTGGTAAAATTAATAAAAATTTACACGAGGTGGCATCTATGACAAACATACTCATGAGCACATTCCAGGCCAAATCAGGCTGGAATAATATATTACAGAAGTACTTAGAAAATAAAAAAGTGCTCGTCATTCCTTTCGCATTTGGTGATATCGTCAAAAATGAACGAGATTGGCTGAAAATATATGGACTCCGCAGCAAATATTATTTACAAATGGTGAATCCGCTCGTGAGTTTTGGAGTGAATAAAAAAGATATTTCCTGGGCAAAGTATTATTCTGATACATCTCGGACTTTAAAAGAGAAGATTAATAAAGCGGATGTACTGTTCTTCTCGGGAGGATACCCAGATTTAATGATGAAGCGTCTGAAGGATATGGATGTAATAAAATCGATTCAGAAGTTTAAAGGAACAGTTATTGGTTTCAGCGCAGGTGCGATGGTTCAGATTGAAAACTTCCACATTACGCCTGACAAGGATTATAATCACTTCTCCTATCATTATAGTTTAGAATTGTTACATGGATTTGATGTTGAAGTTCATTATGAGAAGTCCGACGACCATGATGCATATATTGATAAAGTAATCATGGAAAGAAATATTCCGGTATATGCAATAGGAGATAACGGTATCGTTATTGTTGAAGACAACCAATTTAAAAGCTATGGAGATGTGACGTTTTATCATGTATAATACGTCCCACTAGATAATTCTTTAAGTTTTATTTATGATAACTATATTGAAAGGAATGATTTTATGCCGATGATGAATGTTTATGTAACGCTTGAAGAGAAGAAGATGATTCAGGCAGTTGCTGAAGCTTTGGATATGAAAGTGTCAGATGTTTTTAAAACATATTCAATGAAAGAAATAGAAAGTAAAGCACGTGATCTTGATATTGATCAAGTGTCAGTAAAGCAGGATAAACAGCATAAAGCGATGATGCGTGAGCTTGGGTTATAGTGTTTACAACTCATTTTATGCGCTTTATAATATTTCTAAAGGTGGCTTTGTGCCGGTTTTCATTTATATGATGATTACAGCGCCTTCCGATATGGAAGGCGCTTTTTATTTTGGAGGTTATAATGAAGGTTAATTTGTTTTTACTTGCGATGATGGCATTTTTAGCAGGGTTAAATGAGCTTGTGCTAGCAGGTATTCTACCTTATTTTGCGTGTGTAGAGGAATGTTTAAGGGATTTATGTGCTACAGCATGATGAACGAGGCTGACAACTTTAGAAATTGTAAGCGCGCTCCCAAACCATGCGATAAATCCTGTAACTATACTCAGAGCATAGTTTGAAGTTGTGCTTAACATACTCCATGTAACGAGTATGCTGATCAAACCGCCAGTCATGCCGAATACAGCACCGCGACATACGTTCGTTGCAAATTTATTACCGTACTCCATACCTGCAATTACAAGGGAAAGGAGGAATACAGCGGGGAATGTTGCGAATATACCGCCAAAATCTTCCCATGGGATTACTTTTGAAATGATATAGCTGAAAGCAACAGTGCTTCCGCCGATGAGGAATTTTAATAATAGTATTTTTATTTTCATCTGAAAGACTTCCTTTAGATATTTTTGAATGCGAATAATACGCAAGAAATAACAAACCAGCAAAGCGTTGATAACACAGCGCCTTTCTTAAATCCTGTCTTAGGTACAAAGTATGATGCGAAGGTAACAGTTAAGATGCAGCTCGTAATACCGATGACGGCACCGCTGCTTAAATTCATCGAAGCATTTACTAAATCTTCGCCGTGGTGATCGACTGATAGTGCAAGTATTGCTGCTAGAAATACAGCAGGAAGTGTAGCAAAGATACCACCGATTTTACCACCTACTTTACTTGCAATGATAGATGCGCCAGCTACTGCAGCACCACCGATGATAAAGCGTAATATTAACCCGGACAATGATATTCCGAACATTCAGGTCATCTCTTTTCTTTATTCGTGATTAATTTCACAATTAAGAATAAGCGTGTTTTAATATATTGTAAAGTCATTTAAACATAATGCCACGTAATTGTCACAAGTATTACTTTACTAACTTGTTGGTAAAACATACTAAATTCCTATACTATTAAGATACGAACAAATTGTAGGAGAATGCTTGTGAAATATTTTTTGATTGCTATAGGAATCATATCGACTGTACTTGGCTTCATCGGTGCAGCATTACCACTTTTGCCGACAACGCCATTTTTACTGCTGGCAGTATTCTGTTTCGCACGCAGTTCTGATCGTTTTCATGAATGGCTCGTGCGAACAAGGCTATATAAAAGTTATGTGCAGGAGTTTTATGAACAAAAAGGATATACGATGAAGAAGAAATTTCAACTATTACTGTCAGTATATATCGTTGTTGGATTTTCAATGTATATGGTCGATCATTTATATATTAGGATTGGACTTGGAATAATGTTGTTCCTACAGACGGTGGTACTGTTTACGTTTGTGAAGACGATTAAAGAATGAAAGGCACGCATCATTTTGATGCGTGCCTTTTTGTGATTACTGTTTCTCTTTCAATCAGTTTATGTGGAATAACAAAACGCGTGCCCTCTATTCTGTCACCTTTTATTAGGCTTGCAAGTTTATGCATCGCTATTTGACCGAGTTTTTCAGTTTCTATATCCAGCGTTGTTAAATAAGGATGCGTGAGCGTTGAAAATATTGAATTGTTAAAGCTAATCACTGAAATATCATCTGGCACTCTATAACCATATAATTCAACCAGCTGAATAATACGCAAAGCAAAAATATCATCCAGCGCGATAATTGCTGTCGTATTTGTAGCCTGTATTTTATCTTCAAATTTGATGTAGTCATCTGGCGCATTTAGTGTCAGGCTTTGATGTGCATTTAACTGTGCCATCATCATCGATTTCTGATAGCCGAAGTATCGTTCATAGAAAATGTTCTCTGTTGTCGTATTTGTGATAAAGAGTATGTTTTGATGGCCATTTTTGATTAAATAATCGGTCGCTTGCTGACCGAGGAGCTGGTTATCATTATCTACATAAATTGTATTTGAAAGTGCGTCATAAGGTTGTCCGATTAATACGAAAGGAATACTATGTTTACGCAAATATTCAATGATAGGATCATCAATGACAGAGTATGTAATGATAAAGCCGCCAACTTGCTTTTCAGTATGCATCGCTTTAACATTCTCGAACAATGTATCGATGTCTTTCGCAATTGCAAGAGCTGTGGTTAAGTTATGAGTTCGTGCTTCCCCGTTTATCGCTTCAATAATTTCAAGGAAGAATGGATTAGCAAGACGCTCTTTGGAATCGAGTGGTGGCAAAATGATGCCTATAGCACTCGTCGTACGCTTCCCAAGATTTCTTGCAGAAATATTCGGAACGTAGCCGAGTTCATCCATTACTTTCTGAACTTTCTTCTTTGTCGCCTGTGAGATGCTCGGATGATCATTGATCACGCGTGACACTGTGCTTGTTGCAACACCTGCAGCGTGTGCAACGTCTTTAACGGTTATTGCCATAGTTTTCCTCCACGTTACATGATTTATCTCTATGATGGAGCAAACGATTGCATTAGTCAATACACTTATAAAAGCTTATTAAAGTTACTATTTACAAAAATAAGTTACAGTGATATATTGAATTCAACGAAACCGGTTGCATAAAAATAAAAGGAGTTGAATGTAGTGAAAAAATTATTAAGTTTTGAATTCTGGCAAAAGTTCGGAAAAGCATTGATGGTCGTTGTTGCAGTAATGCCAGCTGCTGGGTTGATGATCAGTATCGGGAAATCGATTCCATTAATCAGTCCGGATATGCAGATGTTGATTACAATTGGTAGTGTCATAGAGAGTATAGGTTGGGCGATTATTGGAAATCTACATCTACTCTTTGCGTTAGCAATCGGAGGAAGCTGGGCGAAAGAGCGTGCAGGTGGGGCATTTGCAGCAGGAATCGCATTTATATTAATCAACCGTATTACAGGTGCGGTCTTTGGTGTAAACAGTGCAATGTTAGCAGATGACAAAGCGTTTACACACACGTTATTCGGCACTAAGATTATGGTGAAAGGGTTCTTTACGAGTGTGTTAGAGGCACCGGCTTTAAATATGGGTGTGTTCGTAGGGATTATCGCAGGATTTGTTGGTGCCAATGCATATAACAAATATTATAACTACCGTAAGTTGCCAGATGCATTATCATTCTTCAATGGTAAACGTTTTGTACCGTTTGTCGTTATTTTATGGTCGACAATTGTAGCAATTGTACTATCAATCGTATGGCCTTATATACAAGCTGGTATTAACAACTTTGGTCTATGGATTGCAACATCTAAGGATACAGCGCCTATCTTAGCACCGTTCTTATTTGGATTTTTAGAGCGTTTATTATTACCATTCGGATTACACCATATGCTTACAATTCCAATTAACTATACGCAACTTGGTGGAACATATGAAATTCTTTCTGGTGCACAAGCAGGGACGAAAGTGTATGGACAAGATCCATTGTGGCTAGCATGGGCAACAGATTTAGTAAACTTAAATCACGCTGGAGATACAGCGCAATATCATCACGTATTAAATACATTTACACCTGCACGTTTTAAAGTAGGACAAATGATTGGTTCAAGCGGTATTTTAATGGGGCTTGCTTATGCGATGTACCGTAATGTTGATAAAGACAAGAAACCAAAATATAAATCAATGTATTTATCAGCTGCAATCGCAGTATTCTTAACTGGTGTAACAGAACCTTTAGAATTTATGTTCATGTTTGTAGCAGCACCACTTTATGCGGTATATGCAGTTATTCAAGGTGCAGCATTCGCGATGGCAGACGTCATCAACCTACGCGTTCATTCATTTGGGACAATCGAATTATTAACACGTACACCTCTTGCTCTTAAAGCAGGACTTGGTGGCGACTTGATTAACTTTGTCTTAACGACGATTGGATTTGCAATCGCAACATATTTCATTGCAAATCTCTTAATCAAAAAGTTCAATTTTGCAACACCAGGACGTAACGGAAATTATGAGATTGATGGAGAATCTAACGCAACAGAAGTTGTAGCAGCAGATAAGCAAGTGATTCAAGTCATTCACTTATTAGGTGGGAAAGAGAATATTAAAGATGTCGACGCTTGTATGACAAGACTGCGAGTAAGTGTTAATGATAAAGCTAAAGTTGCGACAGAAACAGAATGGAAGAAAGCTGGAGCAATAGGATTAATCGTTAAAGATAACGGTGTACAGGCTGTTTATGGTCCTAAAGCAGACGTATTAAAATCAGATATCGAAGATTTATTACAGTCGGGCGCTGATATTCCAGAGCCAGAAGAAACAATGGTTCAGCCAACTATACTGGACAACTCTGATGGTGCTGGATTTACAGGTCATGTACACCAACTACGTTCAGTTGCAGACGGAGAAGTCATCGATATTACTTCTGTGAACGACCCTGTATTCTCACAGAAGATGATGGGTGAAGGCTATGCAGTAAAGCCCGAATCAGAAGAAGTTGTGTCACCGGTAGATGGAGAAATTATTAGTATCTTCCCGACGAAACATGCAATCGGTATTAGAACGAATGATGGGATAGAAGTGCTTGTGCATATGGGTATTGAAACAGTTCAAATGAAACAACCAGCTTCACGCGTTGTTGTCAATGACGGTCAGAAGGTAAAAGCCGGAGATACATTAGCTTATATGGATCTCGCAGCAGTGAGAGCAGAAGGTAAGGATACGACAATTATTATCGTAATGACCAATAGCGATAAAGTTGATACATTACAATTAAATAAAACAGGAATCGTTCAAAAAGGTGAAACAGTTGGTACGATGACAGTTTAATCAAAAAGACAGTCTTTGGACTGTCTTTTCGTTATAATGGGGATAATTAATGATAAGGAGCGAATGCAGTGAAAGTACTAACATTAAATACCCACAGCTGGTTAGAAGACAATCAAGAAGAGAAACTAAATGTTATCGTGGCGCGTATACTGAAAGCAGACTATGACATTATTGCACTTCAGGAAGTAAATCAATTATCGGAGAATGACGTTATTGATGCACCGAATAATCTTTGCCCTCTATTGGATCAAACGCCTATTAAAGAAGGCAACTTCGCATACGAAATTGTAGAAAAACTACGTGCCCTCGATGTAACCTATTACTGGAGTTACGCGATGAGTCATATCGGTTATGACATCTATGATGAAGGTAGTGCATTGCTATCTAAAGCACCGATTGATCCATATGCAGTATTTGTTTCGATAGAAGAAAGTCCTGATGACTATAAATCAAGAAAGATACTATTTGGAAAAACAAATGTAGGCGATAATGAGATGCTCGCAGTCAGCTGTCACTACTCGTGGTGGACGACATTTGCAGAAGGGTTCAGCTATGAATGGAATAATACAATTAATGCATTGTCACATTATGAGTTGCCGAAGCTTTTAATGGGAGACTTTAATAATCCAGAAGGTACAGAGGGATATGCATATGTATTAAAAAGTGACGCGAATATACAAGATACATATACAGTCGCAAAAAAGAGAACAGGCAGTCATACCATCGAGAAAAATATTGCAGGGTGGGAAGATAATGATGGTAAGCTAAGAATTGATTTTATCTTCAGTACCCCTGAATTTAAGGTATTACATCACGGTACAGTGTTTGATGGAAGAACAGAAGCAATTGTGAGCGATCACTTCGGAGTAGAAGCGGAAATAGAACTTTAAAAATACCAGCCATGTGCTGGTATTTTTTGTTTGTTGACTATTATGGCATAATAAAATTGAGGTGAGCATATGAAGATTATGATTGTTGAAGATGATCCGGTGATTCGTGAACATCTTGCTGAAGCACTTAAAAAATGGCAGTACGAAGTATACATTGCAAAAAACTTTAATGATATCATTGAAGAATTTAATGATTACAAGCCGCATATAGTACTACTAGATATTAATTTACCTGCTTATAATGGTTATCACTGGTGTCAGGAAATAAGAAAGATTTCTCAAATTCCGATTATATTTATCAGTAGTAGAAATGATAGTATGGATCAAGTGATGGCAATGCAGATGGGTGCTGACGACTATATCGAGAAACCATTTAATATGACGGTTACAGTATCCAAAGTTCAGGCGATGCTAAGAAGAAGTTATGACTTTTCCATTTTAGAAAAAGGGATGGAGATTAATGGTGTGGAACTGATTCCAGAACAGGCAAAATTGATGTTTCACGAGGAACATATAGATTTAACGTTGACAGAACTTCAGATTATGCAAAGTCTATTTAAAGCAAATGGAGGTTTTGTCAGTCGCAATGCACTCATCGAATCATGCTGGGAGTCAGAGCATTTTATTGATGATAATACGCTTGCTGTCAACATGACACGATTACGTAAAAAGCTTCAGAAGATTGGGCTTGATAATTTTATTGAAACAAAGAAAAATGTCGGATATCGAGTGGTGAAGTAATGGGTTTTATTAAATATAAATTGAATGAAATCATTATTATTATCGTGCTTTCATTATTATTTGGACTAATTATGATGCTTTATAATACTCCTTTAGAAGGCATTGTATTAACTGCAGGTATTATTATATTTTTAGGAATTATTTATTTCAGTTACAGTATGATGATATATAAAAAAGTGTGTACGGTACAAGAAGAAAATTTACAATTGAAAGAAGAAATTCAGGACATAAGAAATGAAAAGATCGAGTATCAAAGTGAAATAGAGTCATACTTCCTGTTGTGGGTTCATCAAATGAAGACACCAATCACTGCTTCAAAATTGTTGCTAGAAGCTGAAGATATTCAAACAATTTCACAGATGCGTCACGAGATTCTGCAGATTGATAATTATACGAATCTCGCACTCAGTTATCTAAAGCTAATGAATGAAAAGACAGACATGGTTTTTATGGAGGTGCGAATGGATGACTTAATCACCCCTCTCATTAAACGTTACTCAATTCAATTTATTCATAACAATACAAAGCTGCATTACGAAAAAATATACGACAGTGTATTAACTGATGCGAAATGGACTAGTGTGATGATAGAACAAATTTTAAATAATGCACTGAAGTATGCACGTGGTAAAAATATATGGATCAAATATAGCGAAGCAGAAAATATCTTGTCGGTAAAAGATGATGGCATAGGGATTAATACTTCTGATTTGCCCAAGATATTTGAAAAAGGCTTCTCCGGATATAATGGTAGATTGAATGATAAATCTAGCGGTATAGGTTTATATATTGTTAAAACGATTGCGCGAAGAATGAATGTCTCTGTTTCAGTAGAATCTGAATTAGGCAAAGGGACAACTTTTCATATGAAATTCCCGAACCTTACAAATTTGTAAGGTTCATTTTTATCTTTGTAAGAATAGATGAAGGTCAGGAAGTTCACGACCGAGTACAATTTACATATAGATTAAAATTAAAGGAGTGACTTTCATGTTATTAGATATTAGAAATGTTAAAAAAGTGTATGGAAAAGGTGCCAATCAAACTGTTGCACTAAAAGATATGAACTTTTCAATTGAAAAAGGAGAGTTTGTTGCAATCATGGGTGAATCTGGTTCTGGGAAGTCGACTTTACTCAATATTATTGCAACATTTGATAAACCGACAGAAGGGAGTGTTTTCATAGCTGGACAGGATATTGGTAAACTTAAAAATAAAGCAGTTGCAAAATTTCGAAGAGATTCACTTGGTTTTGTGTTCCAGGATTTCAATGTATTACATACAATGTCGAACAAAGATAATATATTAATGCCGCTTGTACTAAGTAACAAGAAACCTTCCGAAATGAATGAACGTTTAGTCCCTTTGACAAATCAGCTCGGCATCAGTGAATTGTTAGATAAATATCCGCATCAAATCTCCGGAGGACAACAGCAGCGTGTTGCGATTGCGCGTGCGCTTATTTCAATGCCAGACATCTTGCTTGCTGATGAACCTACGGGTGCACTTGATTCTAGAACGTCGAGTGAAATCATGCATCTATTTCAAAATATAAATGCCGCTGAACAAACGATATTAATGGTGACACATTCGAGTATCGATGCAGCATATGCAAAGCGTGTCGTATTTATTAAAGATGGTATTCTTTATCATGAAATTTATCGTGGTGATGAAACGCAAGCAGAATTTCAAAAACGTATATCTGATAGTTTGGCAGTGTTATCAGAAAGAGGTGTATAAAATGACGCTTAAATTAATTTGGAAGCTCGTCGTTAAGAATTTCAATATGCTAAGAAGTATAATTGCTCCTTTTATTCTGGCTGCTGGCGTAATGTTTGGTCTGGAATATATTATGGTGTCACTCATTAATAATGATTATATACAAAAAAGACATGAGACCTTGCCGATGCTTATTTCTTATGCGAATATCATTGCTGGAATACTGACAGTTATATTCGTGATCTATGCAAATCATTTCGTGATGAAACAACGTAAGCAGGAATTTGCACTTCATATGATTTTAGGACTAGAGAAAAAACATATTCGATTGATGATCTGCTTAGAAATGATCATCCAGATGGTCTTGATTGGATTTATCAGTATCGTGGGCGGTTACTTGTTCGGGAATCTTGTATTTTTAATTCTGAACAAACTGGTAAAAGGTTCAGGCATTACGTTGATGAACTATCCATTCGATGTGAAAGCTGCAGTTGTTATAAGTGTGATGATATTATGCGTATATATCCTTCTTTTTATACTGAATCATATAATGATTACAATACAAAGTCCAGTACAGTTGATGCGTTCTCAAAAAGCAGGAGAGGAGAAGACGCGAAAATGGTTTACCGTACTTTGTTTTATATTCGGAAGTATATTTTTGAGTTACGGATATTATCGAGCGATGACTGTTGAAGGTATATTGTCATCTTTTCAGACAATATTTTTTGCAGTACTCGCTGTCATGATAGGAACATATTTACTCTTTATGTCATTAACAATCATCATTTTACAATTATTAAAGAAAGAAGAGAGAATCTATTATCAACCGAAGCACTTCTTTTCTATTTCTGGGTTGATCTCTCGTATGAAAAAGAATGCGATTGGATTGGCAAGTATTACGATGCTTGTGACATTTTTGGTTGTAACGCTGGGAATGACACTGACCGCATATAGAGGGATGGAGAGTCAGGTGTCAGGAAGGTTGAATCAGGATTATCATATCGATATTTACAGTAATACAGATGTTCAGACAGTTAAAAATGAAATTAATCGTTATGCACAAGTTGATTATTACCGACAAGGGGACACTATATTTTTTCCGCTACAGAACATAGAAGGAAACTTGAAGAAGTTGCCTGATAATGCAAGAAGTGCAGATGCAAAAACGATGATCTACGCTGTAGTAACAACAGTGAAAGATCATAATCAATTGCATGATGATCATCTTCAAATCAAAGGTGATGAAGTCATATTAAGTGCAAACACAAGTCGATTTAAAGGGTATCAAGAAGTTAATCTTGCAGAAAAATCAACTAAAGTTGTGTATAGCGATAAAGATTATCTGGGTAACCAGCTAGCGATAGATGCACTTTACATTGTCGTTAAAGATAAATCTGTATTTGAACAAATAAGGCAACATTACAAATCTTATGATCCGAATAAAGAGAAAGCGATGCCTTCAGAAATCACTACAAGCATGGAGTTCAATATTATAAAGGGTGAGAAAGAGTTTAAGAAACATATTTCTGAAATACAGAAAAAGATTGGAACACAAATTGAAAGTAAGTCAGAGATTAAGAAGATGATTTTTGAGCTTAATGGAGGGCTTATATTTATTGGAATTGTAGTGTCAATTGTACTATTGACAGGTATTTTCTTAGTATTATATTATAAGCAGTTATCTGAAGGTTATGAAGATAAACGTAATTATAGTATTATGAAGAAAGTTGGATTGCCTGATGAATTGATTAGAACGACAATTCATAAACAAATATTCTGGGTGTTTGGACTTCCTATTATAGTGACATTAGTGCATACACTATTTGCATCAAAAATAATTTATAATCTGCTAGGGGTACTTGGTATTCGTGATAGATGGATGTTTATTACAAGTTATATCGGCGTGACCATGGTTATCATGCTAGTTTATGGCTTGATGTACTTAATTACGAGCAGAAAATATTATAATATTATTAACGAATAATGCCAGCCGCGTGCTGGTATTTTTGTTTGGAAAATTTCTGCACGCACGCGTCCTGGAACGTGCAGCACCTCATTATTATGAGCAAAAAAGAAACGTGCAGAAATTTGAAGTCATTTCGTCTGCACGTTCCTAAATTGTTATTTAACTGATACTTTTAATACTTCGTATCCAAGTTTTTCTATTGCTTGCTGAACCTCTTCGGGTTCAACGATTGCTGGATCAAATTGCATCTTCGCTTTACTTGCGTTAAATAATACTTTCGGTGCTTCAACACCTTTAATATTCTTCAGCAATCCTTCGATAGATGCTAAGCAAGATGGACAAGTTAATGTTTCGAGTTGTAATGTTAATTGTTTCATAATGATTTCCTCCTAAGATTATTTTTTTGATTTAAATTGAATTAATCTCATCGCGTTTAGTATAACAAGCAGCACACTTACTTCATGAGCGAACATACCTATCGCTAAGTTTACACCGCCCATGATTATACCGATGAGCAGTAAGATTACTGTAATAAGTGCGATTGCGATGTTTTGTTTTAATATGCGCATTGTTTTTCTTGCAAGATTAATTGCATGTGCATATTGTGTCAATGAGTCGTTCATCAGAACGAGATCTGCGGTCTCCATAGAGATATCTGTTCCGCCTTTCCCCATAGCCAGTCCTACATCTGCGATTGCAATTGCTGGCGCATCATTAATGCCATCACCGGCCATTGCAACTTTTTTACCTTGCTGCTGCAGTAATTGAATGTGTTTCAATTTATCATCCGGCATCATTTCAGCTTGATACGTATCCAGACTTAATTGCTGGCTTACAGTGTGAGCAGTTCTTGCGTTATCTCCTGTAAGCATGATGATTTCTTTAATTCCGTTATCACGCATTGTTTGAAGTGCTTCTACTGCATCTGAGCGGATCGCGTCAGCAATCGCGATAATGCCAGTAAATGTATTATCGATTGCGATAAATGTAACAGTATTACCTGACGTTTCTAATTGTTTCGCCTGTTGCTCGTATTGTTCTTGTATCGTAATATGATGGGTCTGCATTAGTTTACGATTGCCTATTAATACAGTGTGATGGTGGATTTCACCTTTAATTCCTTGTCCTTTAACTGTTTTTGTTGTAATCATTTTGGATTGGTCGAAAGCTACTCGTGCTTTTACGTATTCCACGACTGCCTTACCAAGATGATGTTCAGACGTCATTTCGATTTGGCCGACGAGTGATAATATTTCTTGTTCTGTAAAGTGTGTCGTGTCAAATTTAACAGAAGTTACTTCTGGACGACCTTTCGTTAACGTACCAGTTTTATCGAAGACAAGTGTGTCTACTTTTGATAATGCATCGATCACTTCTCCACCTTTAATGAGCACACCATTTTTAGCGCCATTTCCAATTCCAGCGACATTTGCAACAGGGGCGCCAATAACGAGTGCTCCTGGACATGCAATGACTAGAAACGTAATAGCCAGGTGAAGATCGCGTGTGATAAGCCAGACGATTAATGATAGTATTGCAATACTTGGTGTGTACCATTTTGCAAATCTATTCAGAAACTTCTCTGCTGGTGATCTTGCATCTTGTGCTTCTTCTACGAGTTCTATAATTTTTGCGAACGTCGTGTCTTCATCTACTTTTTCAGTGAATACTTCAATATATCCAGTATCAATAATGGTACTGCTGTAAACTTTGTCATTTTCTTTCTTTGATACTGGGTGTGACTCTCCTGTTATGGATGCTTCAATAATATGAGCCTTTCCTTTAATGATATAACCATCCACTGGCACAGTCCCGCCAGAATATACGACGACTGTGTCACCAATATTAATATCGTCAATATCGACTTTTTCAATTTCTCCGTCTCTTAATCGGTTTGCATCTTGTGGTGCCATGTCAACAAGTTTGCTAATTGAATTACGTGTAATCTTAAGCGTTCTTGCTTCAAGATAACTTCCGAATAAGAATAGGAATGTTACAACAGCTGATTCAGTATATTCATGAATATATAGTGCGCCGATAACTGCAAGCGTTACAAGTAGTTCAATGGAGAAGACTTTCAGCATAAGTGATTGCCATGCTTTTAATGCGATTGGCATCATGGCGATTAATGTTGCGATAATAAGGAAAGCGTTGCTAAAGCTTTGTACATCTGTCCATTTTAATAATAATCCAGATATAAGAAATATAAATGTAATCAGTGTCAATGTGTTTACGTTCTGATAAATCCACTTCTTCATTGTCTCTGCTCCTTTCGTAATATGTGTTGTCCTTTCACATATTATGATAAGGGAGATTCCACTTTAATAAATTGACTTAGATCAATTTATTGAGGTTTTCCTGAAGAATTCGATATGTTTTATGATTAATCTTCTTTATAATCTGTTCTTCTTCTAATTTATTGAAAGTACGATTTAATGTTTCAGGCTGCATACTTAAATAAGACGCAATATGCTTTTTCGTTAAAGATAAGTTCAGCATATTCCCCTCACGATAGTTTTCGATATACATCATTAGTTTAGAACGGCTATCCAGTAATGAAATATTCGTTGTCTGCGTTTCAGATTCTGACAGACGTTTTGCAAATGTTTCGATAAAGGTAATGCTGATGCTAGGATATGTGTGCATTAATTGATATATATCCTCTCTTTTTATAATACAGATTTCAGCATCTTCTAAGACTTCAGCGTAAGATGTGTTGTTCAAAGAAGGATTGAATAATGATATTTCTCCCGTATAGTCACCGTGAGAAAGTATTCTAATCAGCTGTTCTTCACCGTTTTCATTGAGTTTATAAATTCTGACACGCCCTTTATGCACAACATAGAGAGAATCGATTGTATCTCCAGCTAAATAGAGATGTTCTTTTTTAGCAAAAGATCGTTGCATAATCTTGTTGAAAATAAGCTGCATCGTCTCTTCGTCAAGATGATTGAATATAGGTACTCTCTGCACGCATAATTCATAATTATGATGACATTCCATAATGAAGCCTCCGGTATCTTTTAATCTCATCCTAACATATATAATTGATGAGTTATCAATTTATGATTGTCATTTTCTTTTTAATGTGACATACTAATTATTGTATTAGTATGACCTATTAAAGCGAATGGTATAACACATTAAAAATAAGAGGTGAATGAAGTGAGTAAAAAAATTTATGCTTTTGAAGAAGGTACACAAGATATGAAGGACTTATTAGGTGGTAAGGGTGCGAATCTTTCTGAGATGATGCGCCTCGGTTTACCTGTTCCTAATGGTTTCACGATTACGACTGAAGCCTGTATTGAATATCTTGCACAAGGTGAGCAGTTAACAGATGGTTTATCAAATGAATTAAAGACATATATTAAAGGTTTAGAAGATAAGACAGGTAAGGCTTTCTCTTCTAAAGAAAATTTATTACTCGTATCTGTGCGTAGTGGTGCGAAGATTTCGATGCCAGGGATGATGGATACAATTTTAAATTTAGGGTTAAACGACGAAAATGTTGAAAGTTTAGCTCAAGTGACGAACGATGCACGCTTTGCGTATGATTGCTACCGTCGTTTGTTACAGATGTTCGGTAGTGTTGTATACAATATCCCGATGGAGGCCTTTGAAGGTTTCTTTGAATCATTCAAAAAAGAAAAAGGCCATCAGATTGATGCAGATATTCCTGCTGAAGATTTAAAGGTGATTGTCGAGAAATATAAAGAAATTTACGTTGAAGAAGCGTATAAGCCTTTCCCACAAGAGCCGTTTAAACAGTTGACAGAAGCGATTGAAGCGGTATTCAAGTCATGGAATAATGATCGTGCGCGTATTTATCGTGACTTAAATGAAATTCCTCATGATATCGGTACAGCGGTAAACGTTCAGGAAATGGTCTTCGGAAACAGTGGAGACCGTTCAGGTACAGGTGTAGCCTTTACACGTAATCCAGCGACAGGTGAACATAAGTTATACGGTGAGTACTTACTCAATGCACAAGGTGAAGACGTTGTTGCGGGAATCCGTACACCGAAAGAGATTGAAACATTAAACGAGCAGATGCCACAAGTGTATCAGGCATTTGTTGATGTCACGAAGAAATTAGAAGCGCATTACAAAGATATGCAGGATATTGAGTTTACCATTGAAAACGAAAGATTATTCATTTTACAGACGAGAAATGGTAAACGTACAGCAAAAGCTGCGATTAACATCGCTGTAGATATGGTACATGAAGGTGTCATTTCTAAAGAAGATGCCGTTGCAATGGTAGATGTAAAATCAATAGATCAGCTGTTACATCCTAACTTTAATGAAGAGGCATTAAAATCTGCTGAATTAGTATCAGATAAAGGTTTGCCAGCTTCTCCTGGTGCTACAACAGGTATTATCGTCTTCTCAGCATTAGATGCAAAAGCGAAAGCTGAAGCTGGTGAGAAGGTTATATTAGTTCGTCCGGAAACTTCTCCAGAGGATATTGAAGGTATGATTGCTGCTGAAGCGATTGTAACGACACATGGGGGTATGACGAGTCATGCTGCTGTAGTTGCCCGTGGTATGGGGAAATGCTGTGTAACTGGATGTTCAGATCTTGAAATTAATACGAAAGAAAAATACGTAAAATATGCTGGTAAAACGCTATCTGAAGGTGATGTAATCTCAGTTAACGGGTCAACGGGTGCTGTATATATCGGTGAAATTGAAACGACGAAAGCTGAAGCAAGTGATGTCTTTGAAGAATTTATGGGCTGGGCAGAAGAAATCGCACGTTTATCTGTACGTATGAATGCTGAAACTGAAGGCGATATTAAAGCGGGCTATTCATTTAACGCTAAAGGTATCGGTTTAGTACGTACTGAACATATGTTCTTTGGTGAAGAGCGCTTAGTCGAAATGAGACGTTTCATCTTAGCATCTACATACGAAGAGCGTGTAGAAGCATTAAATAAAATTAAAGTGTATCAAACAGAAGACTTTGAAGGCATCTTTAATTTATCTGGGGACCGTCCGTCAATCGTCCGTCTATTAGATCCACCATTACATGAGTTCTTACCGAAAGGTGGAGAGGAAGTTAAAGCAGTTGCAGATCAGTTAGGTGTAACGACAGACTTCCTGGAAAAACGAATCAGTGAATTACATGAATTCAACCCAATGCTCGGTCACCGAGGTTGTAGATTAGCAATTACTTATCCTGAGTTATATGAAATGCAGACTGAAGCAATTATTACAGCTGTGCTTAATCTAAAACAAAAAGGGATTGAAACGAAACCGGAAATCATGATTCCGTTAGTTTCAACATCACAAGAATTTGTTATCCTAAAAGATGTCGTAAAGAATAAAGCTCAGGAAATCATGGATGCAAAAGGTGTACAAGTTGACTACCTAATTGGTACAATGATTGAAACACCACGTGCATGTTTAGTTGCAGGCGAACTTGCTGAGCACTCAGAATTCTTTAGTTTTGGTACAAACGATCTAGCACAATTAACATATGGTTTCTCTCGTGATGATGCAGGTAAGTTTATTAATGAATATATCAACCGTGAAATTCTTAGCGTCGATCCTTTCCAAACATTAGATGTAGAAGGTATGGGACAATTAATCAAGATTGCAGTTGAAAGTGCGAAATCAGCAAATCCATCGATTAAGATTGGTGTCTGTGGTGAGCTAGGTGGAGATCCTAAATCAATCCATTTCTTTAATGGCTTGGATATTGATTATGTATCATGTTCACCATTCCGTGTGCCAGGTGCAATTCTTGCAACAGCTCAAAGTCAGGTGGAATAATATCGGGAGGCAGTACATTTGAGTAAGTATGAAGAAGACGATCTATTGATTTATATTGTTTCTGATTCTATCGGTGAAACAGCGGATAGAATGCTCCATGCAACATTGTCCCAATTTCCTAAACTAACTTCTGTCACAGTTAAGAAGTTCTCGTTTGTAAAGGACGAAGAAGCGTTTAGAAATATATTGGAACTCGCGCATGATAAAAATGCAATTGTTGTTACAACACTTGTTAATCCGGACTTTAATGAAATAGGTAAAGCGTATGCTGAAGAAGTTGGATTATCATATATTGATTATATGACAGGTATGATTAAGGTGATTGAGCATCATACGGATATGGAAGCAAGACATGAAAGTGGTGCATTACGTAAGTTGGATAGCGATTACTTTAAGCGTATTGAAGCGATTGAGTATTCGGTGAAATATGATGATGGTAAGAACTTTAATAATTTAAGTGAAGCGGATGCATTGATTATAGGGGTATCAAGAACATCAAAGACACCACTCAGTATGTACTTAGCAAATAAAGGGTACAAAATTGCCAACATCCCGCTCGTGCCGGAATCACCAATCCCAGAATCAGTATTTCAAGAGAAAAACTTAAAAGTGATTGGTCTTACCGCAAGTCCCGAATATATTATGAACATCCGTACTGAACGCGTGAAAATTCTTGGGCTGACAGGTCAAGCAGAATACAATAATCTGCGTCGTATTAAAGAGGAGTTAAGTTACGCAGAAGAAGTGTTTAATCGTCTGAATGCAACGGTAATTAATACGGAATTTAAGTCGATTGAAGAATCTGCATTTTATATCGAGAAATATTTAAATAAAAAATAAACCGCTATTGTTAAGCGCAGCAAATTTATTGCTGCGCTTTTAACAATTTAAAGCAAGAATATGCTATCATGATAAATGCTCAAAAAGGAGGATGTTATGGAAAATAAAAATATAATTCAAAAAAATATTGGATTCTTTCCGGCACTTGCACTCGTTATGGGAACTGTTATCGGTTCAGGTGTTTTCTTTAAAGTATCCAATATAACAGAAGTGACAGGAACACCAGGAATGACTTTGCTTGTATGGCTGCTAGGAGGATTGATTACAATCTGCGCTGGCCTTACAGTCGCAGAGCTTGCAGCTGCAATTCCAAGGAACGGTGGATTGACAACATATATAGAATATACTTATGGCAAATTTTCAGGGTTTTTGGCAGGATGGGCACAAAGTTTTATCTACTTTCCAGCGATGATTGCAGCACAGGCAATTGTATTTTCAGAACAAGTACTCAACTTATTACATCTTAAAGACGGGTGGATTGTGCCAGTTGCATTTATTGCAGTTGCTTCGATTTACCTGATCAATATTATCGGATCTAAGGCAGGTGGTATTCTGCAGTCTGTAACGCTAGTGGTTAAACTTATTCCCTTGATCGTTATCATTATATTCGGTTTGATGAATACTGGAGACGTTGAAGTATCGCTTGCACCGAACACCGGAGATACGGGAATTAACTTCTTTACAGCGATTGGTGCAGGGTTACTTGCAACGATGTTTGCGTATGATGGCTGGATTCATGTCGGTAATATTGCCGGGGAAATGAAGGATCCAAAGCGTGACTTGCCGCTTGCAATTGTTCTAGGGTTAGGATTAGTTACTGTAATTTATTTATTAATTAACGCAACGTTCTTATATACATTGCCGATTGATGAACTTAAAGGGAATTTAAGTGCAGCTACAGATGCATCAGAAATTTTATTAGGAGATATGGGTGGAAAACTCGTTACGATTGGTATATTAATTTCAGTTTACGGTGCATTAAATGGCTATACAATGACAGGAATGCGTCTACCTTATGCTATGGCAGAGAAGAACATCCTGCCATTTAAAGAATCATTTATGAAAGTGACAACGGCAGGCATTCCTTGGTTCAGTGGACTGGTACAAGTTATTATTGGAGCGATCATGATTACTTCACGCTCGTTTGATGCAATTACTAATATGCTTGTATTCGTTATCTGGGCGTTCTACGTGATGGCGTTCTATGCAGTGTTTATACTAAGAAAGCGTGAAAGTGAGTTGGAGCGACCATACAAAGTTCCGTTATATCCATTGATACCAGCCATTGCAATTATTGCAGGTTTATTTGTAATGGTGAATACATTATTCACACAACCAGTATTAGCGATTGTTGGGATCATTATAACGTTGCTTGGAATACCGATTTATAAGATGAAGATTAGAGTAAAATAATAAAATGTATCAGTCTATCAATAGGCTGATACATTTTTTATTATTTCACTAAATATTTCTTTAGCAGTATTATTCTTTGCAAGTCTAGGAGCCTGTCCACACCATAAATGGAGATCCTCTACTTGATAATGCAAGGCTGCTTGTTTTCTTAATGAGCTTGTTAAATCATTTTGATACGGATATGGTAGAATGTCATCGTTAAATTTTTCTAATTGAGAGATCAGGAGATTCTTGATACCACGGGCTTCTTTGCCGCTTATTGCTTTCGTCAGTACAGTATCGGTTTCTGATGCATTGAATATTGCTTCTTTATGAATAACAGGCGCCTTGCTTTCTTTGCTTGTTAAAAAGGCGGTACCCATCTGAACACCGGATGCACCGAGTGCGAGAGCAGCATTTATTCCACGATGATCCATTATGCCACCAGCTGCTATGATGGGGATGTTAATTACGTCAGCAACTTGTGGGATTAAGGCAAACAGACCGATATTGTTTGTCGTTTTGAAATTTGCACGATGTCCACCTGCTTCGTAACCTTGAATGACGACTGCATCCATTTTTGCTTGTTCACAAAGGAATGCTTCTTCGACTGAAGCTGCGCTGCCAATAACTTTAATATCATTGGATTGTAACTTAGAAATCATCTTGTTGTCTGGAATACCGAACGTGAAGCTTACAATAGGGACGTGCTTTTCAATAATGATATGAATCATCTGCTCAAATGATTCATATGTGTGTGATTTTATGTCTGGCACATTGAGATTATATTTAGAGTAATACGGCTCTAAAATCGACTGCATTAATTTAATAGCACTTTCATCTACATCAGGATGTTCGGGAACGAATAAATTAACAGCAAAAGAATTTTGTGTTAGTTGATGTACTTCATTAATTTCAGTTAACAGTTGTTCATGGTTCATATAGCCCGCACCAATCGTACCAAGGCCGCCTTCGTTGCTGATCGCTGCTACAAGCTCAGGTGTTGTCGAGCCTGCCATACCTGCTTGAATGATTGGATAATCTATATTTAATAAGTTGCATATCGGATTTTGATTAGACATCTCAGGACTCCTTTCTATATGAGTAAAGATATCATAATTACAAATGTGCGAAAAAGAATTTGATTATATATTGTGTGACATTAAATGGAATTACACTATACACTTAGAAGTCTATCATGACACGATTAATTCCATACTTAGTATTTGAAAGTACAAAAGAAGCTTTAGCATATTATGAAGACGTATTTGGTGCAACAGAAGTAAATCGTTTACCAGTAGGAAAAGAACAAGCTGAGCAATTCTTGTGTGGTGTTATGGGTGCGCTGGATGTTTAACGGTAACTAAAATTATTTTAGAGCAGATAATCAGCTCTTCTTTTGTGCTATATTATCATTAAAGGGGGAGAGAGATGACGCTAACAATAATGTATCAGAACAAAGAACATTTACTTAAAAAAGTAGAACATGACGAAGATATCCCACAAGATGCATCTTTTATATGGTATGACTTTGAAGGTGCGAATGAAGAAGAACGCCTGATATTTGAAAAGCATTTTGAATTGAATGAGCTGACGATTGAAGAAGTAATCAATAAAAAATCACGACCAAAATATAAGAAGTTTCCAACATATGAATATCTCGTATTCCAGAAAATAGAAAAGTCAACGTTTGAAGCAGAGACAATCAATATCCTCATGAAAGATAATGTTCTTATTACATATCACGACGAAGATAATGAGCCGTTAGATGAATTGGATGCAGTTGCACAGGAGCTAGAAGAGAATGCACCAGACACTTTAACGCCACATACGGCAACGCTGATGTTGCTTGATAAGATTGTAGACTTTTATACAGAGATTGTTGAAGAGATAGAGACGAAAGTGCTTGAATTTGAAAAAGGACATGCGAATGATCGCATGAAGAACTATATTATGAATGATATATTTGAGCTACGCTCGGAAATGATAAAGACAAAGGGCATTATTGTTCCGATGAGCGAACTCATAGATGAGATAGAAAATGATGATACGTTGATTCAGACGAAACATGATCATTATTACATCCACCATATTAGAGATCATGTGATTAAGCAGCAGAATATGATAAAGAATGCACATGAACTGACCGATGAAATCAGAAGTAACTATGAGTCATTTAATAACTATCGGATGAATCGTGTGATGCAAATTCTTACCTTGGTTTCTACAGTATTTCTACCACTTACTCTGATCGCAGGGATATATGGTATGAACTTTGAATATATGCCGGAGTTAAAGTGGCATTATGGGTATTTCACTGTGTTATTCATCATGTTTTCCATCATGATTGGGTGCATGATTTATTTTAAGAAGAAAAAATGGTATTAAAAAAACAAGCACTCACAATTGTGAGTGCTTGTTTCCAACATTAAATATTATAATTTAACGATGTTAGCAGCTTGAGGTCCACGTTGACCTTCTTCGATATTGAATTCAACTGCTTGACCTTCTTCTAAAGATTTGTAACCTTCACCTTCGATAGCGCTGAAGTGAGCGAATACGTCGTCTCCGCCTTCAACTTCGATGAATCCAAAACCTTTTTCTGCGTTAAACCATTTAACTGTACCTTGTGTCATAATAATGACCTCCAAAAAATTATTAAATAATATCTAATGTTTTACAAAGAAAACTTCACACATTACAAAAAGTTTCGACTAAACACGATTACTCTTTGTAATATGTGAAGTTCTTTGTTTCTTGCATATGTTCGATATATTTGTACTAAGTATATAACGGATATTCTATGTTGTCAATGAAAGATTACTTTTAAATATTGAATAGAAGCGATAAAGGGCTTACGTATCATGTTTAGATACATAAAATAAAAAAAAAACGAGTACTCTTATGAGTACTCGTTTCCAACATTAAATATTATAATTTAACGATGTTAGCAGCTTGAGGTCCACGTTGACCTTCTTCGATATTGAATTCAACTGCTTGACCTTCTTCTAAAGTTTTGTAACCGTCTCCTTCGATAGCACTGAAGTGAGCGAATACGTCGTCTCCACCTTCAACTTCGATGAATCCAAAACCTTTTTCTGCGTTAAACCATTTAACTGTACCTTGTGTCATAATAATGACCTCCAAAAAATTATTAAATAATATCTAATGTTTTAAGAAAAAACACTTCACATATTACAAAAATAGTCGGCTTACATGATTACTTAGGTAATATGTGAAGATCCTTTGTTTCTTGCATATGTACGATATATTTGTACTAAGTATATAACGTATATCTAGATTTGTCTACAAAAAGTAGTCATAAAAATCCAAAATGAGTAAATTTATATTATAAAATTCATATAAAATGGATGCCCATTACAGTGGGTATAAGCTTTCGTGAAATTTTCATTCATCAAAAATAATTTTTCTAATTCATACGAATTAATACGATAGCTAAGAAGATAAAGGCTAATCCTAGATATTGGACTCCCGTTACTTTCTTCTGTTTAGCACCGATCCATCCAAATGAATCAAGCAGGATGCTACAAATGATTTGTCCAGATAAACAAATAATTACAACGAGGCCTGTGCCCATGATTGGGACTAGATATGACATACCGAATACGAAGAAAGAGCCGAGTATTCCACCTATCCAGATCCATTTCGGTTTATCTTTGCCGATAGCAAAGCGAATCTGAGTGATTTCCTTTCTTATAATAGTTACGATGATGAATAAAAATATGGTACCAACTAAAAATGAAACGAATGCTGCATGTACGGGTGATGCCAATATACTGCCGAGTTTTCCATTAATTGCAGATTGAGTGGCCATGAGCATGCCGCCTGCAATCCCGGTAATCTGAAACGGCAACTTTGATTTAGTATCTTCTTCGAAATCCATATAGGCCTGTTGTTTGCGTTTTCTTAACCATTCGGGTAGTGCGATAACCATTACAACACCAGCGACTAAGATTAAAAGTCCAGCACACCTTAGCAATGTCAAGTGGTGCATCGGTGCCTGGAATAGCCCGAAGTGATCAATCATGATACTCATTATAATTTGGCCCATAATCGGTAATACGACAGTCTGCACGCCCCCAAGCACAGGAAACAGTAGAATATTTGCAGTAAGGCCAATTAACCCTAATAATCCCCCAAGCCATATCCATCCGGGTTCCTCTATGAATATTGAAGGATGAATAAGTACAGTATGTTTAGTAAATAAAGTGATAAAGAATAAAAATATTGTACCCACACTAAAAGATACAAACGATGCAACAAACGGTGACAGCACATAGCTTCTTAATCGTGAATTAACAGCTGTCTGAATCGGTACGACGATACCTGCGGCAAGCGCAAATAGAAAATAAAACATATTAGTCTCTCCTTTTATATATATAGTACTTAAAAACAACGATAAACGCCATATCTGAAAAAACGAGAGCGTAGGTACAGTTCTTGAAAGAATCTTTTTTTACTTTTCTGAAAATATTTCAATACCTTGATTTCAAGTGTTGACGGGTTTATAATAAAATATAAATTCATTTATTATAAAAAAATATAAAATATTATTTTATTTACAATTTGTTCATCATTTAATGAATGCTGAACAAATTGTAAATAATGATGGAGGTTAGAAATTGGAAAAGCTATATCATTATTTATACTGGACATTGCGTGTTGTGCTGCAGGTAAGTTTGCTCACTTTGTTTTATCTGGCGGGAGAATTTGTTAACGCACATACATTAATCACAATTCCAGGCAGTCTGATCGGATTGGTTCTTTTATTTATTGCCTTGGAAATAAAGGTTGTTCGTCCCGAATGGCTCGGTTTAGGTGTCAATGCACTGCTTAAGATTATGCCGATATTGTTTGTACCAACATTAGTAGCGCTTATGAACTATGGTCCACTTTTTATGAAGAGTGGTTTATTTCTAATGTTTGATCTGGTACTTTCTTCGCTTATTATCTTCTTTATGACAGGATGGTTTACACAAATGGCGGTTAACTATAAGAAGAAAAGAGGAGAATCTCTATGATAGAAACATTAAGTTTATTATTTCTTACTATAATATTATTTACAGGAGCGGTTGCACTGAACAAACGTTATCCTAAAGTATGGACATTGCCTATCTTCACAGTAAGCGGGTTGATGATAATCATACTTATTGGTTTTCATATTCCTTATAAAGAGTATCAGCATGCGACTGCGATTTTCAATTTTCTATTAGGACCTGCAATTGTAGCTTTCGCATTGCCGCTCTATCAAATGAGAAAAGTAGTAGTAAAATATCTCCACTTCATTGTAGCAGGCTTCACTATGGGGCTTATGGTGTCCCTTTTAGCAACGTATTTGCTTGCTATGGTATTGCCACTAGATAAGACACTTGTGCATTCACTATGGGAGAAAAATGTGACATTGCCTGTTGCGATGAATATTGCATCTTCTACTAATGGTAGCGTAGCGTTAACATCCATTGCTGTGATTATTAGCGGCTGCATTGGATTTAGTTTCGGGCATAAGGTGATGAAGTGGATGAAAATTGATCACTTTGTAGCACGTGGTGTCGCCATGGCCGCGGTTGCACATGTATTTGGTACAAACACATCGATGGCACTTAGCAAAGAAGAAGGTGGTATCGCACTTGTAACGATGATTGGGACCGCAATACTTGCGAGTATTGTTATACCGATGTTGATTGTGTGAGTAATATCACGAAATATAAAGATATAAGATGGATTTCTCAAAGAACGCCGTTATAAGGCGTTCTTTTTTATTCACAAAAATTTAACTAAATATTCTGAACAATTAATTGAAAACGCTTACTTTTAGGTGTAGAATTGAACTGTATAAAATAATGTATCGGAAAGAGGGTGTTAAGGTTGAAGGAAAAATACGATGTTGCAGTAATCGGTGGTGGCCCTGGTGGATATGTCGCAGCGATTCGTTTAGCTCAGTACGGTAAGAAAGTTGTGCTCTTTGAAGCAAACAATCTCGGTGGTACATGCTTAAACGTTGGCTGTATACCATCAAAATCATTACTTAGATCTGCTGAAATCGTCGAAACTATAAAGCATTCGGAAGAATTTGGCGTGATGAGTAAGGGATTTAATATTGATTACAAAGTAATTAAGTCACGTAAAGATGAAATCGTTAATCAACTTGTTACCGGTGTAGGTTACTTACTCAAGAAAAATAATATTACAATAAAAAATGAGTATGTTGAATCTATTGAGCAGTCAGAAGTTTTAACGAAAGAAAATCGTTATGATGTATCGCAAATTATTTTAGCAACAGGTTCAAAACCATTTGTTCCTAAAATAGCAGGTATTGATGAAATAGAGTTTGATACGACAGATACAATATTCCAATGGACTGAACTACCGGACAAAATGGTTATCATTGGTGGTGGTGTCATTGGTGTTGAAATGGCACAAGCTTTTGCATCATTTGATGTTGAAGTTACAGTGGTTGAAGTGGCTGAAGAAATTTTGTTAACGGAAGATAAAGCGGCGCGTGATCTTGTGAGAAATCACTTAAAAGACCAAGGCGTCCATATCATTGAGCATGCTTCGATTAAAAAAATCGAAAAAGGAATGCTTAAACTTCAAGATAAGACGATACCTTTTGACAAAGTATTAATTGCAACAGGTAGAAAGAATAATTTAGAACTCGCAAAGAAATTAAACGTAGCTTTAAGTGAAAATCAAAAGTTTGTTGAAGTTAATGAAAACATGCAAACAAGTATAAAACATATATATGCAATTGGAGATATCGTACCAGGATTGCAGTTAGCACATGTAGCTAGCCATGAAGGTACCATTGCAGCAGCCCATATCTGTAAAGAACCATTTAAATCTGGTGATAGTAACGCAGTACCGCGATGTGTCTATACGACACCAGAAATAGCTTCATTTGGTATGGATTTAGAAACAGCACTTAACCAAGGCTTTGATGCACATGTTTATCAATATGATCTCTCAGGAAATGGTAAAGCAATGGCTTATGGCGATACGCAGGGCTTTGTAAAGATTATCAGTGAGCAAAAGTATGGAGAAATTCTAGGGGCTGTCATCTGTGGTCCGCATGCGACCGAATTAATCAGTACCATACTCGCAGTGAAAGAATCAGAAGGTACGGTATTTGAAATGAAAGATCAAATATTTGCACATCCAACAGTTTCAGAATCTATTGGAGAAGCGAGTCTAGATTATTTTGATTTAGCAATTCATAAACCTTAAGTAGGAGGAGTTAATTATGGAAAAAGAAAAAGCATTATGGGTTTATCGTAAAATGAATGAAATCCGTGAATTTGAGGATGAAGTGCATAGAATATTCTTAACAGGGGAAATCCCTGGATTTGTTCACTTGTATGCCGGTGAAGAAGCAGTAGCAGTAGGCGCTTGTGCAGAATTAACGGATGATGACTACATCACGAGTACACACAGAGGACATGGTCATGCGATTGCAAAAGACTGTGATATTCTCGGAATGATGGCGGAAATATTTGGACGCAAAGATGGCCTGAACAAAGGGAAAGGGGGGTCTATGCATATTGCTGAAGTTGAAAAAGGAATACTGGGTGCAAATGGTATTGTAGGTGCAGGATTCCCATTAGCAAATGGTGCAGCATTATCGATAAAAACGTTAAAGCAAGATGCTGTTGCAGTATGTTTCTTTGGAGATGGTGCATCTAACGAAGGTACTTTCCATGAAGGGCTTAACTTCGCATCGATTTTAAACTTACCTGTTATCTTTATCTGTGAAAATAATGGATTTGGCGAAGCAACCCCCCATAGTTATGCTTCTGCTTCAGAAACAATTGCAGAAAGAGCGTCAGCATATAATATGCCGGGTCATCTAGTGGATGGTAAAGATGTAACTGCTGTCAATGAAAAAATGATAGAAGCGGTGAAAAGAGCAAAAGCAGGTGAAGGCCCAACATTGATTGAATGTAAAACATATAGAAATTATGGACATTTTGAAGGAGATAACCAAAGTTATAAATCGGATAAAGATGAATTACGTGAAGTAGATCCGATTACGATTTTTAAAGATAAGGCACTTGAAGCGCAGTGGTTTACTGAAGAGGAAGCCAAAAAAATTGAAGACGAAGCAAAAGCGTTAATAAAAGAAGCGGTTGAATTTGCAGAAAATAGTCCATTACCAGATGAAGCATCTTTACTTGAAGATGTTTATGCAGATTAAGGAGGAATAATAATGAGTAGAGAAATTACTTATATGGCTGCAGTAACTGAAGCCATTGATCAAGCGATGGAGAAAGATGATACAGTGATTCTGTTAGGTGAAGACGTTGCCGGTGGGAATACGATTGAACATCTTGAAGGCGATGAAGCTTGGGGAGGTGTATTCGGTTTAACGAAAGGTATTGTTGGTAAGTATGGACGTGAGAGGGTTATTGATACACCAATTGCAGAACAGAACTATGTGGGTGCAGGAGTTGGTGCAGCAGCTACAGGGCTGAGACCGATTGTTGAACTGATGTTTAATGATTTCATCGGATATGCGTTCGATGCACTTCTGAACCAAGGGTCAAAGATGCGTTATATGTTTGGTGGCAAAGCTAAGATTCCGATGACTTTGAGAACCGTTCATGGTGCAGGCGCTTCTGCTGCTGCTCAGCACAGTCAATCATTATACGGAATGTTTGGTGCGATACCTGGAATAAAAGTTGTGGTGCCATCAAATCCTTATGATGCGAAAGGCTTACTTTTAGCTGCAGTAGAAGATGATAACCTCGTCGTATTTTCTGAAGATAAAACTTTATATGGCATGAAAGGTGATGTGCCTGAAGAATATTATACAGTGGAAATTGGTAAAGCGAAGATTATTAGAGAAGGAGAAGACTTGTCGATTGTTGCAATCGGTAAGATGGTCCAAATTGCTCTAGAAGTTGCAGATGAACTGGAAGCTGCAGATATTTCAGTCGAAGTTATTGATTTAGTTACTGTTTCTCCATGGGATCAAGAAACAGTACTTAACTCCGTGAAGAAAACGAACCGCCTTATCGTGATTGATGAAGCAAATCCTCAGAGTAGTACAGGGCACAGTATTTCAGCTGTCGTCGGCGATAAAGCTTTTGATTATTTAGACGGACCTGTCAAAGTAATTACTGCACCTGCGACACCAGTGCCATTTGCATCAAATTTAGAGAAACTATATATTCCAAGTAAAGAACGTGTTCTAGAAGAAGCAGATGAAATAATTCAAGACTTAAGAAAGTGAGGTGTGATTCATGAGTTCAAGAATAAATATGCCGAAATTAGGAATGACAATGACAGAAGGTACTATAGATGAGTGGTACAAATCAGTCGGAGATGAAGTGAAAAAGGGTGAAGCGGTCTGTATGATTGCTTCTGAAAAACTAACTTTAGATGTTGAAGCACCTGAAGATGGGATTTTAACAGAAATTACAGTGGAAGCTGGAGGCAGAGCTAAAGTTGGAGAACAGATGGGATTGGTTGGAGACTCATTAGAGGATAACCAGTCTCCTGAACGTTCAAATCAATCGACTGATGATGAAGCGATAAGTGAATCAGGTGAAGAAACGAATGAAAGAGCCGCAATAAAGGATGCGGCCGAGAAATCTCCTAGCTTTAATAGAAGTCATGAGGATGAATTGAATAAGAAAGCACGCGATGAGGACACTCCTACATCACAAAGTAACTCTGAAAGCAACCGAATCTTTATTACCCCACTTGCCCGTAGAATAGCTGAAAGCAATGACATCTCAATTGAAGAGGTTACAGGGACTGGCGGTAATGGCAGAATTACAAAGAAGGATATAGAAAAAGCAATTGATCACGTAAAAGTAAGTTCGACGACTGAGTCTACTGAAGCTACTCAAGTAACGGCAGAAGCCAAGCCATTATCGAATATGAGACGTGCGATTGCTGACAACATGATGCATAGTTTACAGTCAACCGCACAATTAACGTTGCACCAAAAAGTAGAAGCAGATGCGTTGCTGAAATTTAATAAGAAGTTAAAAAAAGAGGTTAGCAACAATGAATTAGATATTAAAGTAACAGTTACCGCACTGATTACAAAAGCCGTTGCATTAGTACTTAAAGATGATGCAAGAATGAATGCAACTTACAGTGATGAGAAGTTATACCATCATAAAGATGTGAATATTGGAATTGCAACAAGTCTGGAAGATGGACTGATGGTTCCAGTGATCCATAACGCTGAAAGTAAATCTATAGGTGAAATTTCAAGTGCCATCGAAACTTTATCTGCTGCGGCGAGAAATGGAGAGTTGTCTCAAGGTGCAATGAAGGATGGAACATTTACCATCACAAATATCGGTGCAGGCGGTATAGAATACTTTACACCGGTACTTAACGCACCGGAAGTTGGGATACTAGGGGTTGGTTCATTACAAAGTGAAGTAGCATTAAAAGACGGCAAACCGTATGAGAAAAAGATGTTACCTCTGAGTCTCACTATTGATCATCAAGTTATAGATGGTGCAGATGGAGCGGAATTCTTGAGTCGTATTAAAACATTTATCGAGCATCCATATTTGCTGATATTGTAGATAGAGAGGGCATAGCCCTCTCTATATTATTTTGAACATGCACAAAAGATGTATAATTCAGCGACTTAACGTATAATAAAGGTAATTGACTTAATGGAGGAATTACGATGAACAAATGGATTAAACGTGGAATCGTTGTCGGTGCAGTTGGTTTTGGTGCCGTTCAATCAGTGAAATATTTAAAGCAGAATGAACAAGTGAAACAACGTTTGAATGATCTTAAGAATATCAAAGAATATAATGATCTGCGTATTGCACTGATGGAGGTTATTGAGGCATTTAATAACCCTAAGCAATTAGAATCGAAATTTGCAGAAGATGTGCATACTGAAAGCAATGAACAGACAAGCAACGCGCAAGCTACACATACAGAAGAGCCTTTCATTGCAGATGCAGTGAAACGTGTATTGGATACAAAAGCCGTTGAAGATCTTCTTGGTGATAAAGCTGATATCGATATGATGAAATCATTGATCGATGAAACGAAAGAAGTAGAGAAGCTCGTGCGTAGCTGGTTTAATTAATATTTGCAACATGAACAAATCAGTGATATTGTTTATGTGTACAACTTAATAAGACGATTGCTAGGGGAGCTCTTATGAGCTGAGAAAGGAATATCCTTGACTCTTTGAACCTGTTTGGTTAATACCAGCGTAGGGAAGCGAGCGTGTATACTTATGATATTTTTTTGTCGTGAAACTTCACCTCCTAGTAATGAATCTAACTAGGAGGTTTTTTTGTATGGTAAATTTGAAGAAGTCATTTCCAGCAAGTAAGAGAATCTTTAGAGCGGGTAAGGGCGAGGATACGGATATTAAAGTACCTTTCCGTGAAATTACATTAACCGATACTGTGACAGATCAAGGCACTACTTCCAATGCACCAGTTGTTGTCTACGATACGGGTGGTGTTTATCATGATGATGCATATAATATTGATGTTGAGCGCGGTATTCCTAAATTACGTGAACGATGGATTGATAGCCGTGACGATGTAGAACAATATACAGGACGCAGAGTACTTGCGGTTGATAATGGTTTTAAAGATATCACGCATAATAAGTTTGTAGAGACGCCATTTAAGTATGATCCAAAACGTGCGCGTGATGGCAAAAACGTGACACAGATGCATTATGCAAAGCAAGGAATCATTACGAAAGAGATGAAATTTGTCGCGATTCGTGAGAACGTCGACCCTGAATTTGTACGTAGTGAGATTGCAAGAGGGCGAGCAATTATTCCGAACAATATTAATCATCCAGAATCTGAACCGATGATTATTGGTAAGAACTTTAAAGTGAAGGTTAATGCGAATATCGGAAACTCTGCAGTATCATCATCTATCGAAGATGAGATTGAAAAGATGGTGTGGGCGACACATTGGGGAGCCGATACGATTATGGATTTATCTACAGGTAAGAATATTCATGCGACACGTGAATATTTACTCAGAAATTCACCGGTACCTGTTGGAACAGTACCTATTTATCAAGCATTAGAAAAAGTGGATGGCATTGCTGAAGATTTAACGTGGGAAGTGTATCGAGATACGTTGATTGAACAAGCTGAACAAGGCGTAGACTACTTTACAATTCATGCGGGTGTATTGTTAAGGTATGTGCCGATGACAGTAAATCGTCTGACTGGTATCGTGTCACGTGGAGGTTCGATTATGGCACAGTGGTGTTTAGCTCATCATGAAGAAAGCTTCTTATACACACACTTTGAAGAAATTTGTGAAATCTTAAAGAATTATGACATTGCTGTATCACTTGGTGATGGTTTAAGACCAGGTTCAATTTATGATGCGAACGATGAAAGTCAGTTGGCGGAACTGAAGACGCTTGGTGAACTAACAAAGGTTGCCTGGGCACATGACGTTCAAGTGATGATAGAAGGACCAGGACATGTGCCGCTTCATAAGATCAAAGAGAATCAGGAACTTGCAGATTTCTATTGTAATGAAGCACCATTCTATACGTTAGGACCATTGACGACAGATATTGCACCTGCATATGACCATATTACATCAGCGATTGGCGCTGCAAACATCGGTTCATACGGAACAGCGATGCTATGCTATGTTACACCGAAAGAACATCTCGGACTACCGAATAAAGATGATGTAAGAACAGGTGTTGTAACATATAAGATTGCTGCACATGCAGCGGATCTTGCGAAAGGCTTACCAGGTGCTGATGAACGAGATAATGCTATTAGTAAGGCACGCTTTGAATTTCGCTGGATCGATCAGTTTAATTTGTCACTAGATCCAGAACGTGCGAAGGAATATCATGATGAAACACTACCTGCTGAAGCGGCGAAAGTCGCACACTTCTGTAGTATGTGCGGACCTAAATTCTGTTCGATGCGTATTTCTCATGATTTACGTAAAGATAAAGGAATGCAGGAAATGGCTGATAAATTCAAAGCACAAGGTAGTGAAATTTACTCTTAGAATTTGCTGTGAATCGGAGCGCAGTTTATTCATATATAAAAGCACCACCCTTATACCAGGGCACTGCACCCTTACTAAGGGAGCTCAATAAAAACACTATTTTCTAGGCTGCTAATTTCCTATATTCTATAGGGGA
>NZ_JBVGOY010000065.1:0-276 GCF_058188655.1 Macrococcus sp. CoH-51_TC_04 | reverse complement strand
CCGATGATGAAGAACCCAACGAACACGATGCGCGTCTTCGACTTCGTGCCGCCGAAGAACGAGCGGTGCCCCGCTTCCCCGCCCGGGTAGCGCAACAGTGGCTTTGTCGCCTCGCTGGTGTCACTCATGAAAGCGAGTCCCTTCCGTAGTGCTCTTCGTGGTCATCGACCGCAGAGCCAGCGATATCCGCCGACGACTGCGCAACTTCCTTGCTCTTGTCCGCGGCCGCCTTCGCGCCCGCAGCGAGCATCGTCGGAATGCCGATTGCGGCACCCA
>NZ_JBVGOY010000064.1:0-277 GCF_058188655.1 Macrococcus sp. CoH-51_TC_04 | reverse complement strand
GGCCACGATCAATGCTGGCCAGCCCCTGACGTGGACGGACGACGGCTCGGTTACTCCGGTCCCTCCGCTTCCTGCGTCGGGCAACTGGCCGATTCGTTACAACTCGATCGATCCGGCAGTCGGCGGCTCGCTGACAGTCAACGTGTTCTACGCGGAACGCCAGCAACGCATCGACACAAATCCGACCCGCCTGCAAATTGGGTAAAACATGAGTACGCCATATCAAGAAATCTATAAGTATCAGGTGGATTGGCCATCGACGGACTCAACAGAAAAC
>NZ_JBVGOY010000063.1:0-278 GCF_058188655.1 Macrococcus sp. CoH-51_TC_04 | reverse complement strand
AGGCGGTTGGAATCGTGAAATCCCGCATGAACGCATTCTGCTCCATCCACTGGGTCAATGTCAAGAGCGAAAGTTGCTCGTGCAGCATCGCCAGCGGATATTTGCGGTCCGAGATGTAGACATCAATCTCGAATTCTAGCGCACTCATCATGCGTGCGTCAATACGCACCAGCGTGTCATCATCCATGTGCTCCTGACACAGGGCGCGGATCGCGATTACGCAATCACCGAGTCGCCCAGAATCGCTGTAGTCCATGTAGGTCTCGAAAAGCTTATCC
>NZ_JBVGOY010000062.1:0-278 GCF_058188655.1 Macrococcus sp. CoH-51_TC_04 | reverse complement strand
ATATGCTAGTTATGTCAGAAGTCGCTGCGTACGAATAGGCAGTAGTCCCGGTGTACAGAAGAATACCGTCTATCGATAGAGATGTGGTAAACGTGTTAGGCGTTCCCGCCACTGCAACGTGCCTAATTTCGTAATAATGGTAACCCGTTGCCGACATGGCAGTCTGGTACAAAAGGTTGTATGCCGCGCCCCCAGTTGCAATCGCGAAGTTTCTACTTCCTGAACTGGGTGAGCTTACCTGAGCTATGATAGGAGTTTGCCCAGAGTTCCAAGTGAAT
>NZ_JBVGOY010000061.1:0-278 GCF_058188655.1 Macrococcus sp. CoH-51_TC_04 | reverse complement strand
TCGTCCTTCGCCTTGTTGAACGCTTTCCTCACGACACGAAATTCATATTCAGCGTTACTCGGATCACAGTTGATCCCTGACATCGCGATACACTTCTTCTCCTGTGTGTCCTTATCCTTACCATCACGCCCATATTTGATGGATGCCGTGGCACTTCTAGAGGATGCTACTTTAGTCTGCGCCATATCTGATGCACCTCACTCTGAAGTCGTTCAAATTCATGCTGAGATGCCTGAAATTCTTCTGTCAGCTTTTTAATCGCATTCAATTCTACAGAA
>NZ_JBVGOY010000060.1:0-279 GCF_058188655.1 Macrococcus sp. CoH-51_TC_04 | reverse complement strand
CCACTTACCCTCGCTGGCCGTGACCATTAGGCGTGCTATTACTTCTGCTTTCATAGTCTTGTCCTTGGTTAAACAAACCGTGTATTTACGAGGGTTAGTTGATCAGGTAGTCGAAAGCCCACGTGATGTTGAGGGTCACAAGGTTCGATGCGGAACCGTCGAGTTCGACATCCGCAACCGAAGCCGGCCACAGGCCAACGACGGTAATCGTCCGGCTCACCTGAGGAAGATCGTTATAGACCACGAGCTGTGCCGTGCACTTGTAGGCGGATGCAAACG
>NZ_JBVGOY010000059.1:0-279 GCF_058188655.1 Macrococcus sp. CoH-51_TC_04 | reverse complement strand
CTCCAAAAGTTGTTTGGGAAAGGAAAGCCGTTGACGTATCCGTACGCGTACTTCGAGGTCAAGAAGATATCCGAGAACATAGACTCGTATAACCCACATCAGATGATGCGTCGTGGCATGGTGCTGAACGTTAATTCGGGTAGCACCATTCAAACTGTTCGAGTACTTCCTACGGACTACGAAATAGATATAACGTACGTGACCAACAGGTTTCAGTCCGTTGAACAGGGTTCCGTAATAGCGTTCTCCCGGCGTTGGCTCATGGCTCGTCGTCTAGGC